>JBJFFW010000335.1:0-1985 GCA_051892075.1 Lachnospirales bacterium | reverse complement strand
CAAAGCACCCTTAATTATATCTGCTGTAATTGTGCCTTCTGATGACATTTCTTTAATTTCACCTTTAGACTTCCCTGTAAAATCAGCAATAGCCTGTGCAAGCATAGAAGCATTTTCCATAATACTTCTAAATTCATCGCCTTGTAATTTTCCTGCTGCCATTGCCTGTGTAAGCTGATACATAGCAGACTGTTTTTCCTGAGTGCTTGCACCGGACAAAGCAAAAGATTTTTGCATAAGTTCAGAAAATTTAATAATTTCAGAATTGTTGTTAAAAGCATCTCCAGCTAAAAGTCCCAACTTAGCAACAGAGTCAACTGTATCAGAATATACACCCCTCGAATTTTTCGATGAGTTGTATATTTGCTGTTGTAGTGCTTTCTGTTCCGCTTCACTGTCTGTAATAAGTCCTAATCTTGCATTATTACCTATAGCCGTATCACTTGCACTTATTAACTGTCTGCCACCAAAGGCTGTAGCTGCCATAGTTATATAACTTTTGATACCACTTGTAAGATTATTAACCATACGAGAGGCCTCATTTGAGCCTTTAGCAAGTGATGAATTAAATCTGTTTTGCTCTACCGTATTATCTCTTATGGAACTTTCAACACTATTTACAATGCTATTAAGCCTGCTATATCCAGCATTTACCCTTGAAATGTCATTATCCTTAACAGCTTTGTTAATATCCCTTTGTATACCCTCAATCCTATTCATTACAATTCTCATATTTTCAATTTCTGAATTGTAACGATTAATTCCTGCAGTATCCCATTTATTTAAGTTATTTCTCTTTGTTTCCATATTAGAAATAACATTACTTAAATTTGATATTCTTGTATTTATGTTATTAATATCACTTGCAGCATTTGAAGGTAATAATTTCATAGCAAGTGCATTATTTGTGATTGTGTTCTGTGCAGATTCTATATTTCCGTAAGCATTTCTAAGAGAGTTTATTTCCTGTTCTGCCCTTTCAAGACCTGTGGAATTGAAAATTTCAACATTATTAAAATTATCCCAAGAAACATTGCCTATAGCCTGTACTGTAGATAATACCCCTCTTATTCTGCTTTCAAGCTGTTCTGACAAATTATTAAGCTTTGCAACATCAGAATTAATACCTGCCATATTTCCATCAGACATATTTTGTCTAAGGCTTGCTTGAACATTTAAAATTTCTCTTTCATAAGCTCTTAGAGTTTCTATTTCTGCATTTATTCTGGCTTGGTTTGCTGATGTATAACCTGTTGTATCAATGCTTGTAACAGAATTAACAGAATTATGCAAGTTTGCAATTCTGTTATTAAGGTTATAAATATCACCAAAGCCACCGTCTATTTGAGGATTAACACCTATGGTCATTCCTTCGATAGTAGAACCCATAGCCTTTTGATTTGATATTATTTTTTGAATAAAATCATTAAGCGATTTTATTTCACTTTTATATCTCTCAATCCCGGAAGTGTTGAAAACTTCCATACTGTTAAACCCTTGCCACTTATATGCCTGTTGTATATTTTTAGCAGACTCGGTTATTTGTTTATTGGCCTCCTTGACTTTCTTAGCCTCATCCTCCATTAACTTCATTTGCGCAACAGATTCTGCCATTGACTTTTGAGCTTCCTGAAATGCACTAATATCCATAGCATTTTTAGACTCTCTTTGCATTTGCTCCATTCCTGATAGGAGTTGGCTTACACCTCTGTACATTGCATTTAATGCACCTGTCATACCGTCAATAACGGTTATTTTAGTAGATATTTCACTCAAATTTACACCTCCAATCTCCTACTTAGGTTGAGAATCAGCATACACTTCTATTGACGCAAACAAAAAGGCCCTTTCTTCTTTGGAAAGAGCCATAATTGTACTAGGTAACATTTTAAATTTAAAGAGGGCAAAATAACACAGACTTGCATCTGGGTCACCCTCTTTAATCAGTTTTTTGCTTCTTCAATTAAATCATTAATACTAATATT
>JBJFFW010000334.1:0-1993 GCA_051892075.1 Lachnospirales bacterium | reverse complement strand
ATTTATGCTTTCCTTACAGTTGGTAAAATGATAGGATTTTGTAAAATTGCAATTACTGGGCGACCAGTAGTCGCCCCTATAGGGGTGTCGGTTATAATGATAGGATTTTGTAACACTATATTTGTAGTTTTTTAAAAACACCTATACCCTATATTTTGATAAAAGAGGAGCATATATATTTTTTTTGCAAAAAAATATTTGGTATGATTTTTTAAACCACACCAAATATTATACAACCAATTAATTTTATTAAAATTATATACTTTTTAATATAAAGAAATTCTATATTAAATTGTTTTATTTCTTAGCCTCATAGAGATAGTAAGTAAAGTCTATACCCTCAAATTTCTGATTATGAGTTGAAATAAGATTGTAATTGTTTGTGAGAACTCTTTCAGTTTCTGCTCCTTCATTCTTTCCTCTTCTTACAACAACAAACTCCACATTTTTAGATGACATAGCATTAAGCTGAGTTTGTATATTGAGAGGATAGACATCGTTAGATATGTTTTGTTTTTGAAAAAATCTAGTATTTGGAACAATATCAGCAGCTGTATAAAATCCTCCGTCTAAAAAATTATAATTCAGGAGAGTTGGATTGTTACTTTTGCTTTTCATAATCATAGCAAATTTATCTTGTGCAGATACATAATTAATAAAAGGTTTTGTTTCGTAAAAATTATTGTTATAATGGGTTGTTAAAACAATGCTCAATACAGCAAGAACAGGTACAGCACTTTTCTTTATAGTCAAATTATTATTTTGGGCAAAATAGAGAAATCCAATTACTCCAAAAACAGAAAAGCTTGAAATAATCATATAATAATAAGGTTGAGAAGAACTAGCGAATACACCGTAATTAATAAGTACAAATGAAAGCAAAAGTCCTAAGGCTCCGAATATATTAACAAACTTTCTATTGAATATAAACATAGAAATACCACCAATTATTACAGTTGTGCAGAACCAGTTGTTAGACCACCCATTTAAAATATTCCTTATTGTTTTATGAATACCGTCAATATTTAATTTTATAGGTGAATATTTACTGTTAAATTCTATAACCTCAAGAAATCCCTTTAAGCTGCCGCTTATATTAAGCCAAATTATTATAGGCAAAATTACAATAAAAGCACCTGCAATAACCATACATATATTCTTAATTAATGCTTTGTAATTTTTTTTGTATATATTCATAATAAATACAAATAATCCAAGTCCAATAAAAAATATACTTACATTAAACTTCATCATAAATACACAACTGCCTAAGACACCATTTATAAGCATATATTTGCTGTCTTTACATTCACATCTAAAAGACTTGATGAAATAATAAAAACTCATCAATATAATAGGTATCATAAATTCTTCACAAGAACCACCATATCTCATAAAATTCTTGTTGTAAATAATAATAGGAAGAAGGCATACAGTAACTATTGACATTTCCTTGCTTAAATACATTGAAGCAATTTTATAAGTGTATATAAATACAATAGATGCGACAATTCCTTCAATAAAATATACTCCATATAAATTGTGGGTATTTATTAAGTATCCAAAGCCATATATTAAATAAAAAAGAGGTCCTTTTTGTTCAAAGAGGTCTTTATAAATAGCCTTTCCATTAAATATACCCTTACCCATAGTATAATATGATTGAGTATCTACCCAATCATTTAATAAATATAAAGGTGATGATTTTGTGGACAAAATCATAATACCATAAGCTAAAATAATGAAGAATGTATATATTATTGACTTTTGATTATCAAGTATTAACTTTTTATCAAAAAATGCAAAATAGCAAACAAAAACATTAATTAAAATAGTAAATATTATATTTTCAACTAATACACTGCCTACTAACAAATTCATAATCAAATAAAAAATAAGATACCATTCCTTGTTTTTAATATTTGATTTAAGTGCAAATAATATTGATATTAATAAATATATAACAAACACAAATAATGCACCAAATGAAATA
>JBJFFW010000333.1:0-8791 GCA_051892075.1 Lachnospirales bacterium | reverse complement strand
AGTATTATTTAAAAGTTCAAAAGGATATATTTGAAAAAGCAGCATAAATACATATACATACAAATAGAGCTAACTGAAAATCAACTCAGTTAGCTCTTACTTTTATAAATAATTTAGTGTTGCCAAATTGTTGCCATTTTGCACTCGCAAGTGCCGAAAACGGCGTGGTTAAGCCATTTGTTGGATGTGATATGTCATTCCCACTCAATTGTTGATGGTGGCTTAGAAGTAATATCATATACTATTCTGTTAATGGATTTTACCTCATTTACAATACGACTGCTTATTTTTGCAAGAGTATCATAAGGAATACGAGCAAAATCTGCTGTCATAAAATCAGAAGTTGTAACACCTCTAAGGGCAAGGGTATAATCATAAGTTCTAAAATCACCCATTACACCAACACTTCTCATAGAAGTAAGTACAGCAAAATACTGATTAATATCTCTGTCAAGACCTGCAAGAGCAATTTCTTCTCTGAAAATTGCATCAGCATCTTGTAAAATAGCAACCTTTTCTTCAGTAATTTCACCAATAATTCTTATTGCAAGTCCAGGACCAGGGAATGGCTGACGCCAAACAAGATAATCAGCAAGTCCAAGTTCAAGACCAAGCTGTCTAACTTCATCTTTAAAGAGTAATCTTAAAGGCTCAACAATATCCTTAAAATCTACATAATCAGGAAGTCCTCCTACATTGTGATGACTCTTAATTACTGCAGCATCACCTGCACCTGATTCAATAACATCAGGATAAATTGTACCTTGAGCAAGGAAGTCTACAGTACCAATTTTCTTAGCTTCATCTTCAAAAACTCTTATAAATTCTTCACCAATAATTTTTCTCTTAGTTTCAGGGTCAGAAACACCTTTAAGTTTAGCTAAAAATCTTTCACCTGCATTAACTCTTATAAAATTAACATCCCAATCAGCAAAAGCTGCCTCAACTTCGTCACCTTCATTTTTTCTCATAAGACCATGGTCAACAAAAATACAAGTAAGCTGATTACCAACTGCCTTAGAAAGTAAAGCAGCAAGAACAGAACTGTCTACACCACCTGATAAAGCAAGTAAAACCTTACCGCTGCCAACTTTTTCTCTAACCTGCTTAATAGCAGTTTGAGCATAGTTTTGCATAGACCAGTCACCTTTACACTTACAAACTTCATATAAAAAGTTCCTAAGCATCTTTGTACCATTTTCTGTGTGCATAACCTCAGGATGATACTGCATACCATAGAGCTTTCTTTCCTTATTCTCCATAGCCGCAACAGGGCAATTATCAGTATGAGCTACAGACTTAAAGCCTTCACCTACTTCACTGATATAATCAGTATGGCTCATCCAAGTAATACCATTATCAGGTAAAGAACTAAATAAAAGGCTATTATTATCAAAATAAGTTTCAGTTTTACCATATTCGCTGGTGCTGGCACTTTTTACAATACCACCTGTTAAATGTGCCATAAGCTGGCAACCATAACAAATACCAAGAACAGGTATACCAAGATTAAAAATTTCTTCGCTAATAGAAGGTGAATCCTCTAAATATACACTATTTGGTCCACCTGTGAAAATAATGCCCTTAGGATTTAAAGCCTTAATTTCTTCAATAGAAGTCTTGTAAGACTTAACCTCACAATAAACATTACACTCACGAACTCTACGAGCAATAAGCTGATTGTACTGACCGCCAAAGTCAAGTACGATAACTAATTCGTGCATTTAATTATCCTCCATTTTATTTTCTTAAAAATAATCTTCTAGGTGACAAATCCAAACGGATTGCCTTAATAATTTCAGGGCAAGGCTCAAAAATAAATTTCTGCTTTTTACCCTTGTAAACAGTTACAAAAATGTATGTATTGTCTTTTCTTTGACCACTTGAAAAATCCTTAGTTTTTAGTCCACTATACATAGCTAAATGCTGTGTATCCAAAATATGTGCCATAACCTCAAATTCTTCAACACTGCCTGAAAAGACCTGTTTTCTTTTTTTCTTGTTATAAATTACATCAATATCAAGATTTCCCGATGTATAAGCATATTCATATTCTCTATTAATATTAGCTGAAAAATGACAGGCAATAAAAATTACAACTGCAACTACCATTACAAGTAAAATCATAAGAGAAAAATAATAATCGGGATTTAATACTGCAACTGCATCAAACAAATTCCATAAAAACAAAATTACTAAAGCTGAAATAACTAAAATAACAATTCTTCTGTTTCTGTCAGCTTTATTAGGTAAATGAGTAACCAGTTGTTCTTTAAAATAATCTTTCATAAATTATTCCTCTGTTTCTACAATGTCAGTATCTTCTTCATCTTTACTAAAGAAGTTAAACTTTGAAACAATACCAGGAACCATATCAATAAGCTTATTTACACTATTGGTATCAGAGGCACTAACCATCTGCACATTACCCTTATTAATAACCAAAACAGCACTAGGTGTAATCTTAGCACCAATACCGCCTACACCAACACTTTTGCCATTTTTGTCCTCTCTTGAATCAGAAGAAGTTGCACCAACTCCAAAAGACACATTAATAAGAGGAACAACAATAATTTCTCCATAAGTTATAGGCTCGCCTACCACAGTTTTTGAAGAAACAAAATTTTCCATTTTGCTAAACAAAATATCAATACTATTGTTAATACTACTCATATTTTTACCTCCAATATTTTTTAGTAATATCTAAAACAGGCTTTGTTAAAATTAATTTGATTACAGGAATACTTATAAAAAATAAACTGGACCTGCCTTTAATATTAATACTCCCTTTAATTATATTATTCTCAAAATCTCCCTTAATATAATATTTACCCGGAAGATATGATGTAATAATGCTAATAAAGGCATAAACCATACCTGTATCGGCAGGGTCAGATAAACCAAAGGTACCCTCAACAACAAAGGTTTTTGGCTTAATAGCCTTTATAATATTTTTAAGAAACTTTAAAGCTATTTTAAAAACTTTCTTAGCTCCAAATTCTCTGTCAAAATCTCTATAAAGCTTTTTATATTTTTTTGTTTCTGTTTTTATTTCTTTAAGCTTTGATTTTATAAACTTTACTTTTTCTTTAACTTTAGATTTTAAAATTTTACCTTTATTTTCTTTTTTTGGCTTTTTATACTCTTTAAAATCAGATTTTTCTTCTTTAATAACATCTAAATTTATATCTGAATTTGAAACACTGTGAACTTCTGTTATTACTTCCTCACTTTTATTATCTTCAACTTCATCAATATTATCATCTTTATTAAATAAAAAAGGTATTCTGATTTTCAAATCGTCTTTCTTATCCTTTAATATATATTGTACACTAATTATTGAAAATAGCCAAGTAAATTTTGCATCAATTTCAAAATTATCTTCTTTATTAAGATAAAATTTATACTTAAAAGGAACAAGCAGCAATATTAATAATAAAAACAACACTAAGGCTAATAATATAAGCAATATTATACCTATAATTTTAAGAATTAAAAATACTACTGCCATATACTCACCTGCCTAAAAACACCTGTTGTTATAATAATTTTTTATAAACTTTAAATCCTTATTATCATTAATCCAATTTGTTATAATATCAATAAAAATTTTATAAATACTATCCTCACCATAGCTAATTGCTATAATGCCATAGTTTTTACTAAAATTAATCTCTTTTAAAGCATCTTTTAGAGAAATTATTTCCATAATACCATTACCTAAAGAGCTTACACAAATTAAATACATATCAAAAACAGAAATACCCTTAGAAATTAATTCCTTAATTTCAGATAGTGTTAAATCAACATTACTATCAATAATTATATTTTCATAATATCTAATAGCAATCACTCCACTCTAAGATACATAAATTCAGCATAGCCTTTATCCTTACCAACAGAGAAAATACCGATTTTACCGCCTACCCAACTTTTTCTTGAAACATTGTAAAATAAATCATCACCTATTTTAGAAAAATCAGTGCCGTCTAAACTTACATAAGTAGAAATAAATCCGGGATATTTGACTTTTAACCTAAGATAAATACTGTCTGCCTTGTAGGTTTTAGTTTCTGATATAATCTCATTGGTTTTACAATCTTTCATAAGCTCATAGCTAACCTGAGCTACTTCTATTACTTCATCACTTTTTGTAACCTTAATACCGTAATAACTGCCACCTGTTATAACAAGTCCACAGCTTTCTCCTTTTTCAAGTTTTAAATTAATTTTAGTATCTACAGTAAAATTAGGTCTTTTAATAAGTTCGCAAAGAAGATTAGGTGCATCAGATAAATTTTCACCGTCATTTGAAACTGCATTTAAAATAAGACTATTTCCTGTAAGAGAATAAAATTTTTTATTACAATGAGCTTGCCACTGCCACTGTAAGCTTAATCTATCACCTTTAAAATCATCACTTTCAACAGGCAAAATAACTTCACTTACTAAACCCATAGGCTTTTTATATTCTAAAACAGGCTCACCAATTTTATCATTATTTGTATCAACCCCAACTTCAAGCCAATCATTAACCCACTTGCAAGGCTGTAAGTGAATAATTCTTCCATAAGCATCTAAATCTTGAAAATGCAAAAACCAACTTTCACCATTTTGAAGCTCTACAAGTCCTCCTTGATGAGGCCCGTTTATAGGACTATCTCCCTGATGAAGTATTACCCTATGTTCATAAGGACCATAAATATTTTTACTTCTTGCCATCATTTGCCAACCTTGCTGAACTCCTCCTGCAGGAGCAAAAATATAATAATAGCCATTTCTTTTATACATTTTAGGTCCTTCAATAGTAGGGTGATTTATTCTGCCGTCAAATATAAGCTTACCATCATCTAAAAGCTTAGTTCCATCTGATGACATTTTATGTAAGAAAAGCTTACTTTTATAGCCAATTCTACTTTTAGCCACACCTCTTATTAAATAGGCACTTCCGTCATCGTCCCAAAAAGGACAGGTGTCAATCCACCCCTTAGCCTTTGCTACACAAATTGTGTCCTCCCATTTATTAAAAGGGTCTTTAGTCTTTGCCATAAATACACCTTCATCAGGGTCACCAAAATAAACATAAAAAGTATCATTATAATATCTTATACTTGGTGCCCATACTCCACAGCCATGTTTTGGTGTGTCATATTTTGAAAGGGGCATTTTTTCTACGGCATAGCTAATTATTCTCCAATTTACAAGGTCAGTTGAATGAAGAACAGGCACTCCCGGAAAATAAGTAAAAGAGCTTGCAACCATATAAAAATCATTATTAACCCTTATAACATCAGGGTCAGAATAATCCGAAAACAAAATAGGATTTCTGTAATTTCCATTTTCTAAATCGCTTTTCCACTTGCCTACATAATTACCATACATATTAAAGCCTCAATAATACAAATTATTTTCTTCTGTTTTATCTCTTGTCATAAGGTCATAAACTGCCTTATCTACTTTTTTGCCATTGTAAAGCACATTATTAATTTCATTTGTAATTGGCATATTAACACCATATTTTTTAGAAAGCTCAAAAGCTGCCTTAGCATTTGAAACACCCTCAACAACCATATGAACCTCTTTTAAAGTTTCTTCAAGACTCTTGCCTTGTCCTAAAAGTATACCAGCTCTCCTATTTCTTGAGTGCATACTTGTACATGTTACAATTAAATCACCAATTCCTGTAAGTCCCGCAAAGGTTTCACCCTTAGCTCCCATTGCAACACCAAGTCTTATAATTTCAGCAAGACCTCTTGTCATAAGAGCCGCCTTGGTGTTATCACCATAGCCAAGACCATCTGAAATACCTGCTGCTAATGCAATAAGATTTTTTAATGCACCACCAAGCTCTACACCAATCATATCAGTATTACTATATACTCTAAACATTTCTGTCATAAAAGTATCCTGAATAGTTTTTGCAACTTCTTCACTTTCAGCAGCAGCAACTATTGTAGTTGCCATACCCTTGCCAACTTCTTCGGCATGGCTTGGACCAGATAATACACCAACATGACACTGAGGTATTTCTTCTTTAATAACCTCTGATAATCTTAAAAGGCTTCCATCTTCAAGACCTTTTGCAACATTAACAACAATTTTATCCTTAGGAATATATTTTGAAAATCTCTTAGCCATACTTCTTGTAAATTTTGAAGGTGTAGCAAATACAAATAAGTCTGCCCAAGATACATCTTCATCTTTATAAGTAACTACAATATCAGAATCAAGGCTTATACCCGGTAAAAACTCCTTATTTTCTCTGTAAGTAAGAATAGCTCTTGCTTCTTCTTCCTTAAAAGACCAAAGTATAACATTATTTCCTGCTCTTTTAAGCTGAACAGCCAATGCTGTACCCCAGCTTCCAGAGCCGATTACTGCAACAGTTTTCATAACAAATACTCCTTATTTTTTCTTAGAACCAAACTTGTTTTCAGTACCATTTAATAATCTTTGTATGTTAGTTCTGTGCTTAATATAAGCCAAAGCACAGAGAATAAACATAATTATAATAGCCTCAATTTCAAAATTAAAACTATTTCTAGTAATAATCATAATTATAGGGAAAAGTAAAGTCATAGTAAGTGATGACAAGGAAATATACTTTTTTGCCATAAATACTACAAATCCTATTGCGTATGTAATAAGAGCAATCTGCCAGCTTACACAAAGCATAATTCCAAGAGAACAGGCAATTCCCTTGCCCCCTCTAAATCCTAAATAAAAAGGGAAATTATGACCTAAAATAGCTCCTGCACCGGCATAAATTCCAGGAAGATAAGAAATACCACCTGTAAATGTACCTGTACCGTCAAAAATCCAAGATGCTATTAAAAAAGCCACTATAACCTTTAAAAAATCAATAATAAATACCCAAACACCAACTTTTTTTCCAAGAACTCTTGTGGCATTTGTAAAACCTGCATTTCCACTGCCATATTCTCTTATATCAATATGCCCTACAGCCCTTGATATAATATAAGCAGACTGTAAACATCCAAGTCCATAACCTATTAAAAGACAAATTAATCTAAACATAAAGCCCTATTCCTTTCTGTTTCTTGCAATAAACCTTAAAGGTGTACCTACAAATCCAAACGCCTCTCTCATTTGGTTTTCAATATATCTTTGATATGAAAAATGCAAAAGTTCAGTATCATTAACAAAAAGTACAAATGTAGGAGGAGCAACAGCAACCTGTGTCATATAATAAATTCTTAAAGGTCTGCCTTTTTCAGCCGGTGGCTGATTCATAGCCATAGCCTCAATAAGCACATCATTTAAAACACCTGTTGCTATTCTTCTATGAGAATTTTCACTTGCTATATTAATAAGTTCAAAAAGCTTTGTAACTCTCTGACCTGTTAAAGCAGAAATAAAAAGCTTAGGTGCATAAGAAAGATACTTAAATTCATTGTCAATATCCTTCATAAATTTATTCATAGTCTTGTTGTCTTTTTCAATTAAATCCCACTTATTTACAACTATTATAACAGCCTTTCCTGCTTCGTGGGCAATACCTGCAACCTTTGTATCCTGGTCTGTAATACCCTCTGTAGCATTAATCATCATAATACATACATCAGCTCTTTCAACTGCGGCTACAGCTCTAATAATAGAATATTTTTCAACATTTTCTTTAATTTTAGACTTTCTTCTCATACCGGCAGTATCAATAAATACATATTTCTGACCGTTGTATTCATAAGGAGAGTCAATAGCATCTCTTGTAGTACCTGCAACATCACTTACAATAGACCTGTTTTCACCTAAAATCCTATTTACAAGAGAAGACTTTCCAACATTAGGCTTACCAATAATTGCAACCTTAATAACATCTTCCTCCTCATCAGTTACCTTATCCTCAGGAAAATGCTTAACGACTTCATCAAGCATATCACCAAGTCCAAGCATCTGACCTGCTGAAACACCAAAAGGCTCACCAAGTCCGAGAGCATAAAACTCATAAATATCCATACCAAACTTTGCCAAGTCGTCCATTTTATTAACTGCAAGAACAATAGGCTTTTTTGATTTTCTAAGTATGTTTGCAACCTGCATATCAGCATCAACCATACCTGTTCTTACATCAGTTACAAAAATAATTACATCTGCTGATTCAATGGCAATTTCAGCCTGTGAATACATATTTTTAAGCATCATATCATCAGATTCAGGCTCTAAACCACCTGTATCAATTAAAGTAAATTTATAATTAAGCCATTCAGCCTCAGCATAAATTCTGTCACGAGTTACACCCGGTGTATCCTCTACAATAGAAATTCTTTCTCCTGCTATTCTGTTAAACAATGTGGATTTCCCAACATTTGGTCTGCCTACAATAGCTACAATAGGTTTTGCCATTTTTATTCCTCCGTACCTGTTGCAAGAATTTGGCTAAGCATTTCTCCGCCATTACAACTTGCAACTATTATTTTTACTCCAAGTTCTTTTTCTATATCAGGTATTGACACATCATCTAAAAGCAAATCTCCCTCTACCCTTACACAATTATCAGGTATAAATAAATAATCTCCAAGATTTTTATTTTTAAGCTGCCCTATAATATCACTTCCACACATTAGACCGCTTACGGTAATTGTTCTGCCAAAAAAATCATTTTCTATAGGAAATACTTGAATTTTAGTGTTTTTAAATTTATCAGTAATTGCCTTTGCAACTTCACTCATAAAATTATAGGATAGTTTACCTGTGGCAATAGATATATTTCTTAAAATATTGTCACTTTTTGTATTTTCAAGTTTGTTATAAAATTCTACCTTTTCTGATG
>JBJFFW010000332.1:0-2001 GCA_051892075.1 Lachnospirales bacterium | reverse complement strand
AGTATCAACAACAGTATTGTCAATTATTTTATTATTATTAACACCCCATTGTCTTATAAAACTTACATCAAAGGCAGCATTATGTGCTACAAGCACACTATCTCCTATAAATTCTAAAAAATCAGGTACAATTACATCTTCATCGGGGTAATCTTTAACCATAGTATCATCAATACCTGTAAGCTTAGTGATTTTCTCGGAAATCTCCATGTGAGGATTAACAAAGGTAGAATATCTGTCAATAATTTCTCCGTTTTTAACTTTAACTGCACCAATTTCAATTATTTTATCTACTTCTTTTTGTAAACCTGTAGTTTCTATATCAAACACAACATAGGTTTCATCAAGGCTTTGAGCCTTGCTGTTTTTTACAACAGCACCCATATCATTTACAAGATATCCTTCACAACCATATAATACCTTAACATTTGTGCCTTTACTGGCTTTCATAGCTTCAGGATATGCCTGCACGACACCATGGTCTGTTATAGCTATAGCTTTATGACCCCATTTTTCAGCTCTTTTAATATATGTTGTTGCCGATGTTACAGCGTCCATCATACTCATATTTGTATGTAGATGCAATTCTACTCTTTTTTCTGGAGCATCGTCCATTTTACCTTCAGGAGCCTTTGCCTTATTTATGGCACTAATAAGAATAGTTTTTTCTCCATTTTCAAATTTATCCTCTGAAATATTACCTTGAACTTTTATATAAGTTTTTTCTTTAAAATATGATTTATAATTTTCTTTATAATCATTAGAGTCACAAAATAGCTTAATAATTACAGCAGATTTTTTATCTTTAATTGCGGATTTTACAATATATCTATCGCCCTTAATTTCCTTAATTTCTGCCTCTATAAATACTTCACCTTCAACAACTACATTACCATCTAAAGAATATGCGTCATTTATGGGAGTAGATTTATTTGTTATAGGGTCTAATGATATTTTTCTACCACTATTATTTGTTTTTTTCAATTTTTTATCTGATATTATGGGCTTTGATTTTGTTTCAGGCTTAGAAACTTTGTTTTCAATATCTTTATTTTCTTCTTCTCTTTCTTTATCTTCGGTAAAATCATCAAAAACAACATCAAAAGCAGAAAAATCCGGAGTTTCATCACTTAAAGGCTTATTTTCAAATCTAACTGCATAATCAATATTTAATCTGTATTTTAAAGTTTGCCTTATTAAATTATCTACACCCTCGTATTTAAGCAGATAAGAGCCGTTATGGTCAAGATAAAAAATTATATTTGAATCATACACTTCCCAATCTGAATTAGAAAGTATATTTGCAGATATTGTATCGGTTCTTGAAACAATTTCAATAATTTTTGGTAAATAAGCAGCAATTTTTTCTTCATCACTGATATTTTCCATTGGATAGTTTACTAATATGTTTACATTATCAATTAGTTCAAAGTTATCGCAAATATCACTTTTAAAATCATCAAGACAAGACTCATCAAAAAATTCATCACTTAAAATTTGTAATGACATAGTCCTTGTATTAACATTAAAAGACATATCGCTTATATATGTATTTTTTAAAATACTTTTCACATTTGCTGACATTTTAAGATTTCTAAAAACATCATCAAAAGAAACTTTTTTCAAAACTATCACCTTCTAAAGTTTATCAATTTCTTCCATTAAGGCATCTAAAAGCTCATTTTCAGGTAATTTTCTTAAAATTTCGCCCTTTTTAAATATAAGTCCATAGCCATCACCACCGGCTATACCTATATCAGCCTCTCTTGCCTCTCCGGGACCATTTACTGCACAACCCATTACTGCAACTTTAATATCTTTATCTATATTTCTGCATTTTTCTTCAACCTTATTTGCAAGACCAATTAAATCAATTTGAGTTCTTCCACAAGTAGGACATGACACAAAATTAATTCCAAATTTTCTAAGTTCAAGAGATTTTAAAATTTCCCTTGCTGTTAAAACCTCTTTAACACAGTTTCCTGTAAGAGAAACTCTTAT
>JBJFFW010000331.1:0-8828 GCA_051892075.1 Lachnospirales bacterium | reverse complement strand
TTTATTATATCACAAATTTAATTACTATGGAAGCTTAAAGTTAGTGCAAATGGGGCAACGCCCCCAACAAATGTTGTATTAAAGTTTAGCCATAATATTTGAAATAATTACAGCAGCCTGAGCTCTTGTAGTGTTTGTCTTAGGTGAAATACTATCTCCCATACCATTTACAATGCCTTCACTAACCATTGCAGCAAGGCTATCTACAGCATAAGCTGAAATTGTATCCTTATCATTAAATTTATCTAATACATCAACACTTCCTGTAATAGTGTTTCCTGTTTTAATTTCAAGAGCTTTCTTAGCAAGTACCATCATATCCTGACGAGTAATATTTGATTCAGGATTAAAGTTAGTACCGTCACCAGAGGCAATACCCATTTCCTTGGCAATACCTACAGCATTATAATAATACTTAGAAGATGAAACATCAGCAAAATTAGAACTTGGCACAGCAGTTGTATCAACACCAATACCTCTTAAAAGCATTAATAAGAAATCAGCTCTTTTAACATTGTCATTTGGCTTAAATGTATTGTCATTATAACCATTTATAACACCCTTGTTTGCAAGAGTGATTACAGGGTTATAATACCAAGCATCACTTGAAACATCTTTAAATGAAATACTTTGTGTATTATCTGCAACTGCAGATGTTGTTACTTCTGTATTTTCTGTAGTTACCATAGTTGTAGCTTCTGTTGTAGTAGTTGCAGTTGATGAGCTACTGCTTCCACCACCGCCACCACCTGATGATGAACCTGATGATGTTGAGCCACTTGTAGATGAAGTTGTAGTTTCAGTTGCGGCATCTGTTGTAGTAGTTTCAGTTGTAGGCTCACTTGATTGTCCGCCTGTAACTGTTACAGAGCCACTGCTACAGCTTACATTAAGTAAATGAGCATTACCTTCCTCATAATAAGCAGCCTCAATATTATTAAGAGTAATATCAGTTGAGCCACTTCCTACAGCCTCAAACTTCATTCTAACTAAAGTGCCTGTACCCTCATAATTTTGAAGATAATTGTCAATAGAATATCCTAAGAAATTAGTAAGTTTTATAATACCTATTTCAGCAGCACTCTTTTTGCCATCAGCGTAGCCATCATAATCTCTATCGCCCTTTGATGGCACAAAATTTACTCTGTCATTAGTGTAAATAAAAGAGAAAAGAGAAAGGTCAATACCACTATCATTTCTTACAATAATAAGGTCACTTGGAATATCCTCAACTTGGCACTCAATAGCTCTAATTACACTTGGGTCATACTTCATATATGCTGTCATATTGTTATAACCCATAGGGTTATCTGTCACCTTAAAATCAGCATAAAAAGTTTCTCCAACCTCTAATGCTGAATTTGAAATCTGACAATCAATATTAAGATTATCCTCAGCATAAACAAAGGCTTGGGCTGAAATAGTCATTACAGCCGAAAGTAAAATTGCTAAAAATTTTTTCATTTTTAAATCTCCTTTTGTATTATTATTTATTCAAGAGTTACAGGGTTTGAGCTTTCTTTTCTCATCATATCAAAAGCCTCAACTTCTCTGTCAACTCTTAATTTTACAATTTGCTGTGGGTGAGGAGCTTCCATAATTTGATTGCCCTCCTCATCATACATTTCCTTTATTTCAAGAGAAAAAATTTCTCCATTATGTCTTAAAAATTCCACATTATCCCCAACTACAAATTTATTTCTCTGCTCTATTATGGCAAAACCTGTTTTATTATCATAGCTTTTAACCATACCTATAAAATCATAGGTTCTAATATAAGAGCTTGTAGTGTAAATTTGTTCTTTATCACTTGGTTTTCCATAATAAAAGCCAGTTGTAAAACCTCTGTAGCTGGCTTTTGCAACCTCTTCTACATAATATCCCCTATCTCTTTTTTCAAAATAGGTTTCAGGATTATTTAAGTAGTCATCAATAGCTTCCCTATAGGCTCTTATAACTGTGCCTACATAAAAGCTTGTTTTAATTCTGCCCTCAATTTTAAGGCTCATTATTCCTGCATCAATAAGCTCCGGAATATGGTCAATCATACATAAATCCTTTGAATTAAAAATATAAGTTCCTCTGTCATCTTCAACTATAGGCATATATTCATTAGGTCTTGTTTTTTCAGTTACAAAATACTGCCACCTGCATGGGTGAGAACAAGCACCTTTATTGGCATCTCTGCCTGTTAAATAGTTACTAAGTAAGCATCTTCCACTGTAGCTTATGCACATAGCACCATGAACAAAGGCTTCAATTTCCAAATCCTCAGGAATATTATCAGAAATTCCCTTAATTTCTTTTAAAGAAAGCTCTCTTGCCATAACAATTCTTGTAGCACCAAGTTCCCTCCAGAATAAAGCAGTGTTATAATTTGTGTTATTAGCCTGTGTACTAATATGAATATCCATATCAGGCACAGTTTTTCTTGCAAGAGCAAAAACTCCAGGGTCTGCCACTAAAATTGCATCAACATTAAGTGTTTGAAGTTCTCTAAAATAATCTGCCATATTTTCAAAATCTTCATTATGCGCAAAAATGTTACAGGTAACATAAACCTTTACATTGTGGCTGTGGGCAAACTCCACACCCTCTTTCATTTCATCATAACTAAAATTTTTAGCCTTGGCTCTTAGTCCAAAGCTTGTACCTCCAAGATAAACTGCATCTGCACCATATAAAACGGCAATTTTTAATTTTTCCAAATCACCTGCAGGAGCAAGCAGCTCAATTTTTTTATTCATTTTCAGCACTCCTTAATTTTTCTATTAATGCTACCCCGTCACCAATAGTTAAAATTGATGTTCTAAGGTCAGCTCTATGGGTAATTGTATGCAAAAATTCATTTAATCTTTTGTGAATAGTTCTTTGTCTTTTAGGAATTTCATAATAATCCATAGCAACTCTGCCCTCTTGCAAAATATCATCAGCCATTATTATTCCGCCTACTTTTAAAAGCCTTAGTACATCAGGCAAAATATTAATATACTGACCCTTTGCAGCGTCCATAAACACAAAATCAAACTCATCATCAAGATTTTTTAAAACCTCATTTGCATCTCCCTCAATAATTGTAATTTTATCCTCTAAATTAAATCTCTTAAAATTAGCCTTAGCCTTTTCAATCATAAGAGGGTATCTGTCTATTGTTGTAATATGCCCCTCAGGAGGTAAAAACTGTGACATATATGAAGCCGAAAAGCCTACAGCCATACCTATTTCCAATATTTTTACAGGCTTTTTTATACCAAGTATAAAGCCTAAAAGTTTAACAACATCTTTTGGAATAATAGGTAAACCAAGTTCATAGCTTTCTTTTTGAAGTTTTCCAAGCTCCCCGTCGCAGTATTCAAGCATATCAAGTACATAATCTTCTAAATATTTTTCCACTAACATTTTAATTCACCTGTGATAGATATTTTTTCTTGGCAGCAAGAAATTCATCATAAGTAGTACAAAAAGCGTGCTGACCTGTAGTTGTATCCTCAACTACATAATACAAATAATTTGTGTCATCAGGCTCACAAGCTGCCACTAAAGAGGCTGCCCTTGGAGAATTTATAGGTCCTTTTGGCAAGCCATCGCAAACATAGGTATTATAATCGTTTTCTTCTTTTAAATCCTTTTCATAAACTCTTTTAACTCTTTCTCCCTTGCCATAAATTACAGAGGCATCAATTTGGAGTTTAGTATTACTTTCAAGTCTGTTATAAATAACTGAAGAAACCAAGCTCCTTTCAGGCTCATATTTAACCTCTGCCTCAATTAAAGAGGCAATAATAACAATTTCATCAAGAGTTTTGTTATTTTTTTCAGCCTTTGAAATTATATTATTTTTCTCAATTTCCTTATTAAATTCCTTTAAAAGCATATCAATTATCTGATTGGCAGTCATACCATCATATAAAAAATATGTATTTGGATATAAATAACCCTCAAGAAGGTTATCTCTTTCAGGAATATCTTTTACAAAATCATAGTCATAATCCCTTGAATTTGCAGCCTCCATAAATTCCTTTTTACTGCATACTCCAAGACTTTCAACTTCATCAGCAATTTCACTAAGCCACATACCCTCTTTAACAGTAAGCCTTAAAGCACCGTCACTTGAAGCACCGGAATTTAAGTAATCTGTAATGGTAGTAAAGCTCATATGATTTGTAAGGGTATAATTTCCTGATTTAAAATTTTCTCCCTGACCGTTAAGTTTGCACAATACTCTAAAGTGCATAGCACTGTCAATAACTTCATTATCAGCCAAAATTTTTGCAATATCAGAAGCTGAAGAACCGTCAGGAATATTAACGGTAATTTCCCTTGGTGTGTCATTTGTTGCCATATCATCATTAAGATAACTTATGCCAAGATAAATAATACTTCCAATAATCGCCATAACAATTAAAATCATTAAAAGACAGCCAACACCCGAATTTTTCTTTCTTCTTCTGGTTTTATTTTTAGTTCTTTTATTCGTACTCATAATTTACCTCCACTAAAGTTAATCCCTTAGGTGACATGGTTTTGCCTGCCTTTGCTCTATTCTTAGATAAAATTATATCTTTAATTTCACAAGGCTTTATCTTTCCTCTGCCAACATCACACAAAGTACCTACAATTATTCTCACCATATTATATAAAAAGCCGTTTCCCTTAACCCTTATAGTTATTATATCCTTATTTTTATCTACACTAAGAGAATATATTTTTCTTACAGTAGTTTTTGATTGAGCACCACTTGCACAAAAAGCAGCAAAATCATACTCACCTATAAAATAGTTACAGGCTTCCTTCATTTTATCTATATCAAGATTATAATGAATAAAATCAGTATAATTATAAAGCTTTGGATTTCTAAAATCAGCATTTTGAATTTTATATTCATAGGTTTTGTCAATTACACTATATTGGGGATGAAAATTCTCAGAAACCTCCATAGCTTTCCACACTACAATATCCTCAGGTAAAAAGGAATTAAGGGCATAGGGAAGTTTTTCCATAGGAATTGTTGTGTCAGCTTCAAAAACAGCTCCTTGAGCTAAGGCGTGAACCCCTGTGTCGGTACGGCTTGAACCTCTTATTGAAATATTTTGTTTCATTAGAGAGGATAAAGCCTCCTCAACTTTTTGCTGAACTGATATAAAATCATTTTGCCTTTGCCAGCCATAGTAATTGCTGCCATCATAGGATATTCTAATAAGTATTTTCATAAAAATTTCTCCAAAACTATTATAGTAACAACCAAAATAAGGGAAACTAAAAGCGAAATAAAATCTGTCAAACCAAATTTTGCTTTTTTCAATCTTGTTCTTTTATTTTTTGAATTATAGCACCTAGCCTCCATAGCCATTGCAAGCTCATCAGCTCTCCTAAAAGCCGATACAAAAAGAGGAATTATAACAGGAGTTAAAGCCTTAATTCTGTTATACAAATTACCTTCATCAAAAGTAGCTCCCCTTGATTTTTGTGCCATTTTTATTTTTTCAAGCTCATCATAAAGAGTAGGAATAAATCTTAAAGCTATACTCATAATCATAGCTATTTCAGAAACAGGCACTTTAAAAAATTTTAAAGGCGAAAGCAAATCCTCAATGGCACAAGTAAGTTCCAAAGGCTTAGTTGTAAGAGTAAGCATTGATGAAAACATAATTGTAAAAATAAGCCTTGCTGAAATTTTAAAAGTTGTTATTAAAGAATAATCGGTTATTTTAAAAATCCAAAAACTAAATAACTCTTTTCCTTCTCTTGAAAAAAACAAGTTCATAAAAGCCGTAAAAATGAGTATAAATAGTAAGGGTTTTAAGCCTTTAACTATAAATTTTAAAGGTAAGTGTGATAAAAAAATTACAAATATTAAAAACAGTCCACAAATTCCATAACATAGAAAACTATCACACAAAAAAACCGAAACTATATAAAAAACCACAGCCAAAATTTTAGCTATAGCATTTAGCTTTTCAATAAAAGAGCCTGTGGGAATAAATTGTCCTAAAATTACATTCATTTTAACAATGCCCTCTTTAAAATTCTTTCTGCCTCAAAAAGGCTGTAGCCACAAGAAATACTTACACCCTTATTATTTAAAATATCAAAAACTTCTGCCCACTTTGGAATATCAAGATTTGATTTATTTATAAGTTCTCTGTTTGAAAAAATATTGTAAGGAGTGTCAAAAGCCTTAATTTCACCATTATTCATTACAATAATTCTATCTGCAATTTCTGCTGCCTCCTCCATTTGATGAGAACTCATTATAACAGTAATTCCACTATTTTTTAAATCCAAAATATTATTTATAAGCTCCCTTTTCATTTTAGGGTCAAGACCTGCCAAAGGCTCATCAAAAACTATTATTTCAGGTTTCATTGAAAGAATAGAGGCAATAGCAATTCTTCTTTTTTCGCCACCTGAAAGCAAAATTGGATTTTTATTAAAATATTCCTCTCCCATAGATACAAATTTAAGGGAAGTAATAACTCTTTTTTTAATTTCATCATCATTAAGTCCCATATTTTTAGGAGCAAAAGCTACCTCATTAAAAACAGTTGACTCAAAAATCTGGTCCTCGGGATATTGAAAAACAATTCCTATTTTAAATTTAATATCTTTAATATTATCAATATTTTTTCCTTTAAAATAAACCTCACCTTTATTTTGTTTTATTAAGCCCTTTAAAAGCTTAATTAAGGTGGATTTTCCTGAACCTGTTGCCCCGGTTATGGCAATTAACTCTCCCTGAAATATATTTAAACTTGTATTTTTAACAGCTTCCTTTCCAAAAGGATATTTGTAGCTTATATTATCTGTTTTTAAAATTTCAAAATTATTATTAGTATAAGGCTTATATATATTAACTTGTGATTTAATTCCTTTTTCAATAAGTTTATCTGCAAGGTCAAAACTACTAAATAAAGTACCAAAACCAAGATTTTGACTAAGCTTTGTTATATTTGGAGGTTCAATAAAATTTTCCTTTAACCTATCCCTATTAGAAAACACATCAGTTAAACTGCCGTCAATAGCAATTCTTCCTTTATTTAACACAATTATTCTGTCAGAAAAAAGAACCTCGTCCATATAATGAGTAATAAATATAACAGTTATGCCCTCTTTATTAAGTTCTTTTGCACACTCTAAAACCATTTTTCTTCCAAGAGGGTCAAGCATAGATGTTGACTCATCAAAAATTATGCCACAAGGCTTCATTGCAATTATTCCTGCAATAGCAACCCTTTGTTTTTGTCCTCCTGAAAGAGAAGAAGTAATAGAGTTTTTTAAATCATAAATTCCAACTTTTTTTAGAGCATACTCTACTCTTTTTTCAATTTCGTCAGAAGAAAGTCCAATATTTTCACAGCCAAAAGCCACATCGTCCTCTACAACAGAACAGACAAGCTGATTATCGGGATTTTGAAAAACCATACCCAAACTTTTTCTTATATTAAGTATGTTTTTTTCACAGCCACAATCCATACCATTTACAATAACACTGCCTTCATAATCTCTGTAAAGACCATTTAATATTTTACCAAGAGTTGACTTGCCTGAGCCATTATGACCTATAATAGACACAAACTCACCTTTTTTTATATTAAAAGAAATATTATCAATAGCCTTTATACTAACAGCTTTGTCATTTTCAACAGCAGTATAATTGTAGGACAGATTAGAGCATTTAATAAAATCCATAACTTTCTCCCTTTAATACTACACAAATATACATTTTAATTATACTACATATCCCCTAATAATTCAAGAAAATAAAATATTAACAAAAAGTCATCAAAATTGTATGTTTTTATAACTGCAATAAATGTTGATTAATGTAAATATTTATGATAAAATGAAATGGAAATTTAATTAAGGGGAAGATTTATGAAAAAATTAGTATTTTTAATATCAATAATTATTATAATGAGTTTTTCAGTGTCTATAGGATTATTTAATATGCTTACAAATCCAAGTGGCAATAATATTTTGGCAGAGGGAAATTCAGAAAATGATGTAACCAATGTTGAAACAACTACCGAGGAAACAACTGAATATGCCTATGACCCAAAAGTAATTGAAATTGTAAACAGTATGAGTGTTGATGAAAAAATTAATCAGCTCTTTTTCATAACTCCTGAAGCTCTTACAGGTGTAGGCACTGCAACAGTTGCAGGAAATACAACAAAGCAGTCTTTAATAAATCACCCTGTAGGTGGAATTATTTATTTTGCTCAGAATTTGCAAAATTCAGCACAAACTAAAGCTCTTATTTCAAAAACAAAGGCTATGGGTGATGAAATTTGCAAAGTTCCTTTGTTTATTGGTATAGACGAAGAAGGAGGAAAGGTTGCAAGACTTGGAAACAGCACTACAATTAATGTGCCAAAGTTTAGCAATATGGCTGAAATTGGTAAAAGCGCAGATAACACAAAGGCTTATGAAGTAGGAAAGACAATAGGTACATATTTAAAGGAATATGGCTTTAATTTGGATTTTGCTCCTGTTGCTGATGTACTTACAAATAGTGAAAATCAGGTTGTAAAAGAGAGAAGTTTTGGCAGTAACCCAAATATTTGCTCTGATATGACTTATCAGGTATCAAAGGGACTTAATGATTTGGGTATACTTTCCTGTTATAAACATTTTCCTGGACATGGTGCTACTGCCTCAGATACTCACGAGGGTTTTGCCTTTACTGATAAGACTTATGAAGAAATGGAAAAAGATGAGCTTGTGCCTTTTATAAATGCAATTAAAAATAATGCTGATTTTATTATGGTCGGCCATATTTCAGCACCTAAGGTAATTGGAGATAACACTCCTTCATCAATTTCTTC
>JBJFFW010000330.1:0-8867 GCA_051892075.1 Lachnospirales bacterium | reverse complement strand
TAATTTCCGATGTTTTAGGTGTTGAAATGATAATACTTAAATATAGCAGATAAAAATAGTGTCCCAAATTATGGACACTATTTTTATATTAAATATTAAAAATCTCTTTTAAAACCTTAGCCACACCACAATTATCATTGGTATCGGTTATAATATCTGCGGCAGCTTTCACATTTTCACCTGCATTTTTCACAGCTACGCCAAGACCTGCATATTCAATCATTGAAATATCATTTTCGCTATCTCCAAAGGCTATAACTTCTTCAGGCTTTATATTTAAAATTTTAGCATATTCAGCTACGGCATTTCCCTTTGATATTCCTGCAACATTTATGTCAATACAATTCCAATTTGACTGAACGGCTCTAACACCTTTCACTTTTTCATTTATTTCATCTCTTATTTTAAGTACAAAATCTATATCATTATTTATTACAACTGCTTTTAACACATTTTCAAGACCTGCTACTTGGTGCATATTTTCAACAAGTTCATATTTTACATGGTATTTTACTTCTCTTGTGTAGGTAGTTGTAATAAGGTTCATACCACCTGTAAAAAGTTTTTTATCATCAGTGTAACAAGTATCTGTAGTAAAAATTTTACTTCCTATTTTATACTTATCAAAAATATCAAATATTTCATTAAGGCTTTCTTCTGAAATAGCTTTTGTAAAATAATTTTCTCCAGTATAAAAATTACACATTGTAGCACCATTACAGCCTATAACAGGACAATTAATATCAAGCTCATCAAGATAATCTTTGGCAAGAATATCATTTCTTCCTGTGGCAATAATAATATGTATACCCATTTTATGTAGTTTTCTTAAAGTTTCCAAATTTTCTTTTGGCATATAACCTTCGGAATCTATTAAAGTTCTGTCGCAATCGGTAGCAATTAATTTATACATAAATTTTTCTCCTTTGTTATTTGATAATAGTATACCATATAAAATGTATTTTTACAAACTAAAAAAATATTGACAAATCTATTTTACAATGTTAAAATTTAGAAAGTGAAAAGCTGTGAAAAGAAGAGTAAATTTCAAATAGGTTGCAGAGAGTTTCCGTTGGTGTGAAGGAAATACTGATTTTGATTTTGAATATGGTCTTGGAGCTGTGAAGCTGAATTTTTTTAGGTTTCACCGGTTGTACCCGTTATAGTACGACAGTATAATTTGTACTGGGTGAGGTTTGTGCTGTGAGGTGCAAATAAAATAAGGTGGTAACACGAAGTTTGCTTTCGTCCTTAGTTAAGGGTGAAAGTTTTTTTATTTTATAAAATATTTTTGGAGGTAAAATATGAGCAAAGGAAAGTATTATATTACTACTGCTATTGCCTATACATCAGGTAAGCCACATATTGGCAACACTTATGAGGCTGTTTTGGCAGACAGTATTGCCAGATTTAAAAGATTACAGGGATATGAGGTGTTTTTCCAAACCGGTACTGATGAACATGGTCAGAAAATTGAAGAAAAGGCTAAAAATGCAGGCATAACTCCAAAGCAGTTTGTAGATAATGTTGCAGGAGAGATTAAAAGTATTTGGGATTTAATGAATACTTCTTATGATAAGTTTATTAGAACTACTGATGATTATCACGAAAAACAGGTTCAGAAAATATTTAAAAAGCTTTATGAAAAAGGTGATATTTATAAAGGTGAATATGAAGGTCTTTATTGCACACCTTGTGAAAGTTTTTGGACAGAGAGTCAGCTTGTAGACGGAAAATGCCCTGATTGTGGCAGAGAAGTTAAGAAAGCTAAGGAGGAGGCTTATTTCTTAAAGCTTAGCAAATATGCAGACAGATTAATTGAGCATATTAATACTCATCCTGAGTTTATTCAGCCTGTTTCAAGAAAAAATGAAATGATGAATAACTTTTTATTACCTGGCTTACAGGATTTATGTGTGTCAAGAACTTCTTTTAAGTGGGGTATTCCTGTAGACTTTGATGACAGACATGTAGTATATGTATGGCTTGATGCTTTAACAAACTACATTACAGGTGTTGGTTATGATTGTGACGGCAACAGCTCTGATTTATTTGACAAAATGTGGCCTGCTGACCTACATTTAATAGGAAAAGATATTATAAGATTTCACACTATTTACTGGCCTATTATTCTTATGGCTTTGGATTTACCTTTGCCAAAACAGGTATTTGGACATCCTTGGCTTTTAAGAGGTGAGGGCAAAATGAGTAAATCTAAGGGTAATGTTTTATATGCTGATACTTTAGTGGATTTCTTTGGAGTAGATGCTGTAAGATACTTTGTTCTTCATGAAATGCCATTTGACAATGACGGTGTTATTACTTGGGAGCTTATGATTGAGAGAATGAACTCTGACCTTGCTAATGTACTAGGCAATCTTGTAAACAGAACTGTTTCTATGTCTAATAAGTATTTTGACGGTGTAGTAAAATCTACAGGGGTAACAGAAGAAGTAGACAATGACTTAAAGGCTGTTGTTACAGGCTGTAAGGCTAAGGTTGAGGCTAAGATGGATAAGCTTAGAGTATCTGATGCCATATCTGAAATATTTACATTATTTAAAAGATGTAACAAATATGTTGATGAAACTGAGCCTTGGATTCTTGCTAAAAATGAAGAAACTAAGGATAGATTAGCTGAAGTTTTATATAACCTTGTTGAGGGTATAACTATTGGTGCATCTTTACTTGAGGCTTTTATGCCTGAAACATCAGAAAAGATTTTAAGCCAGTTAAATGCTGAAAAGAGAAGTTTTGAGAGTCTTAGTGAATTTGGCTTATATAAGAGCGGAACAAGTGTTGGAAAGGCAAGTATTTTATTTGCAAGACTTGACCCAAAGGAAACTATGGAAAAGGTTGAGGCTATGCTTAGTGAGCCTGAGAAGAAAGAAGAACCTGAAAAAGAATATATTACAATAGATGATTTTTGCAAGGTGGAAATGAAAATAGGTGAAATCTTAGCTTGTGAAAAAGTGCCTGAGTCAAATAAGCTTTTAAAATCAACTGTAAAAATTGGTGATGAAACAAGAACTATTTTATCGGGTATTGCAAAATATTTTACACCTGAAGAAATGGTTGGTAAAAAAGTAGTAGTTTGCACAAACCTTGCTCCAAGAAAAATGCTTAAAGGAAAATATGTAAGCGAAGGTATGATTCTTGCAGCAGAGGATAGTGACGGAAAACTTGACCTTTTAACTGCTGATGTTAAAAACGGAGCAGAAGTCGGATAATAAATTAATATAAAAAAGGCTTTGCTAATGCGAAGCCTTTTAATAATAGGAGGGAAAATATGATATTTGATACCCATGCTCATTATGATGATGATAAATTTAATGATGACAGATACACTTTAATAGAAGAAATGCACCAAAATGGAGTATGTAACATTATAAATATTGGCTGTGACATAAAATCTTCAAAAGAGAGTATAGACCTTGCTAAAAAATATGATTTTATTTATGCCGCAGTAGGCGTTCATCCGACAGAATGTGGCAAAATGTGTGATAAAGACCTTGAAATTTTAGCTGATTATGCAAAATATACAAAAGTTGTTGCCATAGGTGAAATAGGACTTGATTATTACTGGGATAATGTAGATAAACAAACCCAAAAGCTATGGTTTAGAAAACAGCTTGACCTAGCTTACAAGCTTGATTTACCTGTTGTTATTCATTCAAGAGATGCTACACAGGATACCTATGACATTATAAAAGAGAGCAAAGTAAGAAAAGGTGTAATTCATGCTTTTTCTGGCTCTAAAGAGTTTGCAAAGCTATATACTGATATGGGTTTTTACATTGGTGTAGGTGGTGTAGTGACCTATAAAAATGCTAAAAAACTGGTGGAAGCCGTTGAAATTACCGATTTAGACCGAATTTTACTTGAGACAGACTCACCATATTTATCTCCGACCCCTTTTAGAGGTACTAGGAATAATTCACAAAATATAAAGTATGTGGCTGATAAAATTGGAGAGATTAAACAAATTTCAGCCGAAATTGTGCTTGAAAAATGTCGTGAAAACGCTAATGTCTTATTTTGTAATAAAAAAGTTGTTGCATAATTATTACAAATGTGTTAAGATAGTCATTGTAAACCGAAACAGGGAATAAATGTCCCGGTGGGGACTTTATTCCTAAAATTTTGTAATTTTTCAAAAATTTGATTAAAATTATCAAAAATAAGGTGGAAAATTGCTTACTAATGAAAACAGAATTGAACTTTTGGGAGAATTTTCAATTCGACATTTTGTAACATTTTGGGAGAATTGTTACAAAAATGTTTCGTTTTCAAAGGGAGGATAATACAATGATGAAATTAAAAGTATTTGGAACAGCTATGGCTGTGTTTACATTAGCTTTTAGCGGTGTTTCAACTTATGCGGCAGATGTTTCTGCTCTTACAAATAGTAGTAATGGTTATTATGAGTCTACTGAAAGAAAGGTTGCTAACTACTTACAAAGTGATGATGTAGTTGCTACTGATGAAGAAGTTGTAGTTACTGAAGAAGCTATTGATTTTGAAACTGCTTATATTGCAAGTGATTCTCTTTTCGTAGGTGAGGAAGTTACTACTCAGGAAGGCGTTAAGGGTGTTAAGAAAGTTACAACTACAAATAAGCTTGTAAATGGAAAGATTGTAGATGTTTCTATTACAGAAGAAGTTGTAACAAATCCTGTTAATGAAATTATTAAAGTTGGTACTAAGGAAAAGGTTGCAGAGCCTGAAGTAACAGGTGGTACTACTGCATCAGGTCTTAGCTACAGTAAAGTTCTTACTATTGATGCTACTGCTTATTGTCCATGTTCAAAGTGTTGTGGTAAGTGGGCTAATGGTGTTACTGCATCTGGTTTAAAGGCTGGTTATGGTGTGGCTGCTGTTGACCCTAAGGTAATTCCTTTAGGTACTAAGCTTTATGTTGAAGGATATGGATATTGTATCGCAGCCGACACAGGCGGAGCAATTAAGGGTAACAGAATTGACTTATGTTATGGTTCACATTCTGCCGCTTTAGCTTCAGGCTTTGGTCATAAGGCTACTAAGGTATATATTTTAAATTAATTTATTAAAAAAAGGTAAAATCATTAAGGTTTTACCTTTTTTTTGTTGCATATTTTCTTCAGTTATGTTACAATATAATTACAATAAATTTTAGGAGGTTTTATTTATGGAGATATTAGATAGGTATATTGATCAGTTACTTGAAAAGAGCACACCACAGGCTCCAATTTGGAACATTGAAAAGATTAAAAGTGGTGAGCCATCTACTTGGAACTATATTGATGGCTGTATGATTAAGGCTATTCTTGACCTTTATGCTATTAAGGGTGATAAGAGATTTTTGGACTTTGCTGATGAGTTCATTGATTATTTTGTTCAGGATGACGGCAGTATTATGTCCTATGACCCTGCTGAATTAAATATTGATAATGTTAATGCAGGTAAGACTTTATTTGAACTTTATAAGCTTACAGGTAAGGAAAAGTATAGAAAAGCTATCGAAACTATATATACTCAAGTTAAGAACCAGCCAAGAACTAAAGAGGGTAATTTCTGGCACAAGCTTATTTATCCATATCAGGTATGGCTTGATGGCTCTTATATGGGACAGCCTTTCTATATGCAGTATGAAGTTGAATACAATGATTGCAAGAATTGTCAGGATAGTTTCCACCAGTTAATGAATATTTATGAACTTTTAAGAGATAAAAAGACTGGTCTTTATTATCATGGTTATGACAGCAGCAGATTAGCTTTCTGGTGCGATAAGGAAACAGGTCTTTCTAAGAACTTCTGGTTAAGAGCTTTAGGTTGGTATTCAATGGCTCTTGTTGATACTATTTCTGTTATGCCTGATTCTATGGAAAGTGAAAAGGCTCAGTTAGCTTCTAATTATAAGGAATTAATTGATGCTATGTTAAAATATCAGGCACCTAATGGTATGTGGTATCAGGTTGTTGACAGAGCTGACGAAGTTGACAAGAATGGTAAGAAGAATTATCTTGAAACAAGTGGTAGTGCTATTTTTGCTTACTCTATTATGAAGGCTTGCAGAATGGGTATCCTTGATGAAAGCTACTTCCAGTATGGCGAAAAGGCATTTAACGGCGTTTGTGATATGTATCTTTCTGAAAAGGACGGAGTTCTTCAGCTTGATGGTATCTGCCTTGTAGCAGGTCTTGGACCACAGGGTAATACTCGTAGAGATGGTACTTTAGAATACTACTTAGATGAGCCTATTGTACATAATGACGCTAAGGGCGTTGCTCCTCTTGTACTTGCTTATATTGAAATTCTTTATAAGGAAAAAGCAGGTAAGTAATAATTAATTAAGTTTCAAAAAGGGCGTAATGCCCTTTTTGTTTTAAAGGAATTTGTTTTATGGTTGATAAGTCTAAATATGTTTTAAAATGGCTTTATAAATACACTAAGGGTCAGCTATGGTGGATAGCTTTTTTATCTGTTATTACAGGAGCAATATCCATTGGTTATATTTGGCTTGCTCTTATGTCAAAAAATATTTTGGATATTGCTACAGGAGATATTGAAGGCAGTATTTTTTTTGCCGTTGCAGGAATTTTGGGTATTATTGCCTTTCAAAGCCTTTTAAATATTCTCTATTGCAACATTGTTATTAGAGCTGTAGGAAAAATTACTGTTAAAATAAAACAAGAGCTTTTTGCTAAACTTATTAACAAAAAGTGGACCAGTGTAAATAAGTATCATTCTGGAGAAATTCTAAACAGATTTACTTCTGATGTTGATGTTGTTGTAAATGGTGTTGTAAGTATTGTTCCTAATGCTATTGCCCTTGGTACAAGGCTTGTTGCAGGTATGGCTGTGCTTTTTGCTATAGATTTTAAGTTTACTTTAATTGTAGTTTGTTTTGGTGTGGTTGTGTTTGCGGCAAGTAAAGTTTACAGCAAACATTTTAAATATCTTCACAAAGAAAATCAAAGGGCAAGAGGTGTTGTTAATTCTTATATTCAGGAATGTATGGAAAATCTTGTAGTTATTAAAAGCTTTGCTAATTTTAGTGTTGTATCCTCTAAGCTTTTGGAAAGACAAAATAAGTATTTAAAGCTTATGTATAAAAAACAGAGAATAAGTAATGTTGCAAATACTGCTATATATATTTTGTTTACGGGAAGCTATTATGCAGCCTTAGTTTGGGGAGCATTTAATATTAGTGTAGGTGTTCTTTCTTTTGGTACTCTTACTGCTTTTTTACAGATTTTAGACCAAATAAAATCTCCTATGAAAGATATTAGTGGTCTTGTGCCTGCTTTTTATTCGGCAGTTGCCTCCGGAGAAAGATTAATGGAGCTTGAAAATCTGGAAGATGAAAAGGTTATTGAGTATTCTAAAAGTGCTGATGAGATTTATAAGGATTTTAAATCTCTTAATTTTAAAAATGTATCTTTTGCCTATAAAGATGAAAATGTTCTTGAAAATGCCTCTGCTATTATAAGAAAAGGTGAGCTTGTTGCTATTGCAGGTCCCTCAGGCATAGGCAAATCAACAATGATGAAACTTATTTTGGGACTTATTGAACCTGATAAAGGTGAGATATATTTAGATACCATTTCGGGGAAAATTCCCCTTGATGCAGGACTTAGAAAGCTTTTTGCCTATGTTCCACAGGGAAATATGCTTCTTTCGGGAACTATAAAGGAAAATATAAGCTTTTGTAATCCAAATGCTTCTGATGAAGAAATAATAAAGGCAAGTAAACTTGCTATGGTGTGGGATTTTATAAATGAACAGCCTGATGGTATTAATACTGTTGTTGGTGAGAGAGGTCTTGGACTTAGTGAGGGACAGGTACAGAGAATATCTGTTGCGAGAGCTTTGTTATCTGATGCTCCAATTCTCCTTTTTGATGAGGCTACTTCTGCATTAGATGAAAAAACAGAGAGAAATTTAATAGATAATCTTAAAACCCTTAATAACAAAACCTGTATTTTTATATCTCATAAGCACAGAACTATTAAAATGTGTGACAGAATAATAAGTTTTAGTAATAGAAAACTTGAAGAATGTGATTTTGAAAAGCTTTTAGAAAGCTGGAAATAAAAATTTAAAGATGTCAAGAAAAAATACTTGACATCTCTTTTTATATGTGGTATTATATTCAAGGTTGTGGTGTAAAGTAAATTTACTTTAATGGTCAATACATTTTTTAAGAGGTGTGTTATGAATAAGCTTTATTATTTAACTCTTTTGTTTGACTTTTATGGAGAGCTTTTAACTGAAAAGCAAAAGTCAGTTATTGACCTTTATTATTTTAATGATTTTTCACTTAATGAAATTGCTGAAGAACATAATATTACACGACAAGCCGTTCTTGATATGATTAAGAGAACTGAAAAACTCCTTAATCAGTACGAAAGTAAGCTTATGCTTGTTGATAAATATATTAACAGGAAAAACAAGATTGAAAAAATACTTTCTCTTATTGATAACCCTGATAATATTAATGAAGTTAAAAAGATGTTGTCAGATATGATTGATTGATTGTTTTTGGAGGGTAATATGGCTTTTGAAAGTTTGTCTAATAAGCTCCAAGAGGTTTTTAAACAGCTCAGAGGTAAGGGTAAGCTTACAGAAAAAGATGTAAAGGCAGCTCTTAGAGAGGTTAAATTGGCACTTCTTGAAGCTGATGTTAATTTTAAAATTGTTAAGGACTTTGTAAATAAGGTTAGCGAAAAGGCTGTAGGTATTGAGGTTTTAGAAGGGCTTAATCCTGGGCAACAGGTTGTAAAGATTGTAAATGACGAGCTTGTGGCTCTTATGGGCAGTACTCAGTCAAAACTTACATTTAGCTCAAAATCACCTACTGTTTATATGATGGCAGGTTTGCAAGG
>JBJFFW010000329.1:0-8894 GCA_051892075.1 Lachnospirales bacterium | reverse complement strand
GGTGTAGACTCACTTTATTCAATAGTACAAATGCCTGGTGGAATACCTGTTGCAACAGTTGCAATTAACGGTGCAAAAAATGCGGGACTTTTAGCAGTTCAAATTCTTGCTGCTTTTGATGAAGAACTTTCCCAAAAAGTTTTAAAATATAAGAATGACCTTGAGAAAAGTGTTGATGAAAAGGCTGATAAACTTGAAAAAATAGGTTATAGCCAATACCTAACACAAATGTAGCATTAGAAAAGACTTATATTAGGGTTAAGAATTTATTAATTTTACAAATATTTTCAAATACTACTTGCAATTATTCTAAACTAATGTTATTATTAAACTGTATTGATTATACATAAATATTTAGTTAAAGGAGATTATTCTTATGGATTATGCTGAAATTATTGGTTCTAACATTCGTTATGAGCGTAGAAAAAGAGGCTTAACAATTGATGATTTTGCTAAGATTATTGGTATGGCTCCTGGTTTCCTTGGTCTTATTGAAAGAGGACAGAGAGGTACAAGTATTAAGAATATGGTATCTATTGCTAAGTTCTTTGACATTACTTTGGATGAGCTTATTACAAAGGATTTATCTGTTGAACCAAAGGCTAACGAGGTTGACAACAGTAAAGCAGGTAAGGCAAGAAGAGCTCTTGCATCTTTAACAACTTCTCTTAGTGATGATGAAGTAGTATTTGTTACTTCTGTTATTAAGGCAATGAACAAAATGAATTCAGGTTTAGAATAATTTGAAATGTAGTTTGTTTGTTTTGCGAATTTTATTATTTTAATTCCTACATGAGGACTTCCAAGAGGAAGTCCTTTTTTTAAGAAAATATTAAGATAATTATATGTCGAAGTATATTTTGTTTTTTTTGTTGAATTGTTATAAAAAATGTGTTATCATTATTTATTGTATAGTATTTAAAGTGGTTATCCACTTAAGGAGGGAATTGGTTGAAAAACAATGGTTTAAGAACAATAGGGCTGTATTTGATTATTTTTGCCATAATCATAGGCTATATTGTTATCAGTAACAGTACAGGTAAAATGGAAAATCAGGCTGTTCAGCATAATTATACTGACTTGATAGCTCAGTTAAAAAATGGGGAAATTGACTATATTGATGTTCAAAAGGACTCTGAAATAGTAGATTCCGGTACAGTAGTTGTTCATCCTAAAAATAAGGCTGAGTATTATATTGATATTCCTAGTGTTCAGTCTTTTATGAATATTGCTAATGAAGCAAGTGAAAATGGTGTTAAGATTAATACGGTTGCACCTTCTCAAACAGGGAATATTATGTCTACAATATTTACCATATTAGTTGTAGTTGGTATTATCGCTTTTATGTTTGTTATGATGCAGACTTTAGGCGGCGGCGGTGGCGGCGGCGGAAAGGTTATGAATTTTGGCAGGTCAAGAGCTAAACTTCAAACTGATGCCGATAAGAAAAAGACTTTTAAAGATGTTGCCGGCCTTGAAGAAGAAAAAAGAGAGGTTGAGGAAGTTGTCCAGTTCCTTAAATCTCCTAAGAAGTTTATTGACCTTGGTGCAAGAATACCTAAGGGTATACTTATGGTAGGACCTCCGGGTACAGGTAAAACTTTGCTTGCAAAGGCTATTGCCGGTGAGGCAGGTGTGCCTTTCTTTACAATTTCAGGTTCAGATTTTGTGGAGATGTTTGTAGGTGTTGGTGCTTCAAGAGTAAGAGATTTATTTGAACAGGCTAAGAAAAATACACCTTGTCTTATTTTTATTGATGAAATTGATGCTGTAGGCCGTAAAAGAGGTGCTGGTCTTGGTGGTGGCCATGATGAAAGAGAACAGACCCTTAATCAGCTTCTTGTTGAAATGGACGGCTTTGGTGTAAATGAAGGTGTTATAGTAATGGCTGCCACTAACAGACCTGATATTTTAGACCCGGCTCTTTTAAGACCAGGCCGTTTTGACAGACAGGTTGTAGTTGGTGCTCCTGATGCAAAGGGCAGAGAAGAAATATTAAAGGTTCATGCAAGAGGTAAGAAAATTGGTGCTGATGTTGACTTAAAAGAGGTTGCACAGACTACACAAGGCTTTACCGGTGCTGACCTTGAAAATCTCTTAAATGAGGCTGCTCTTTTAGCTGCAAGAAATAATCAGTCATCTATTAATATGCAAAATGTTAAAGATGCTTTCTTAAAAGTTGCTATTGGTACTGAAAAGAAAAGCAAGGTTATTTCTGATGAAGAAAGAAAAATTACTGCTTATCACGAAGCAGGTCATGCAATTTTATTTGAAAAGCTTCCTGATTTAAGTCCTGTTCATACAGTTTCTACTATTCCTGTAGGTATGGCAGGTGGTTACACTATGCCTATGCCTAAAGAAAAATCTTTTAGGTTTAAAAGAGAGATGGAACAAAATATTGTTGCTACCTTTGGTGGTAGAGTTGCTGAAGAATTAGTTTTTGGTGACTATACTCAAGGTGCTAGTGGTGATATTGAACAGGCTACAAGTCTTGCAAGGCAAATGGTTATGAAATATGGTATGAGTGAAAAGCTTGGACCTATTTTATACGGCGAAAAAGAACATGATGTATTCTTAGGCAGAGATATTAACAGCGGTAGAAATTATGGCGAAAAAGTTGCCGGGGAAATTGATGATGAAATTAAGAAAATTATTACAAATTCCTATAAGCTTGCTAAGGATATACTCACTGCTGAAAGAGCTTCTCTTGATAGAGTTGCAAAACTTCTTATTGAAAAAGAAAAAATTTCAGGTGATGAATTTAGAGCTTGTTTAAATGCTACAGACGAACCTGAAACTATAGAAGATGAAGCTTAATTATTTAACAGAGCTGCTGGTTTTGTGGCTCTGTTTTATTTTTTGTAAAAAATGTCGTAATTGTAATATAAAATTAATTTGTATTTTTAGCTAAAATGTGGTATCATATATATGAATTGTATTGTGCGGATAAGCTTTTCAAAAGAAATGAGAGGTGTTAGTTATGAATAATATGTTTGAAACTCAAAAAATAAGCAATTTGAAAGATGCTTTAAAAGATGTTAAAATAAGTGATAATTTAACAGAGAATAAAAACGAAATTAATAAGGCTATTTGCGAAGCATACGAAGCTATGAGAGAAAAAGGATATAACCCTGTTAATCAGTTTGTCGGTTATATTATTTCTGGTGACCCAACTTACATTACAGGTTATAAAGATGCCAGAAAGAAAATTTCTAAAATAGAAACCGATGAACTTCTTGAAGAAATTGTAACTTATTATATTAATAACAATTTGTAATTTTAATTGCTATGAGAGTATTGGGATTGGATTTTGGTATGAAAACCATTGGGGTTGCAGTTAGTGACCCTTTTGGCTGGACTGCTCAAGGAATTGAAATTATAAGACGAGAAGATGAAAATAATTTAAAGAAAAGCATAGAAAGATTAAAAGCTATCTGCAACGAATACCAAGTGGAATATATTGTGCTTGGATACCCTAAAAATATGAATAACACTCTTGGAGAAAGAGTGGAAAAAACTGAACAGTTTAAAAAAAGATTGGAAAAGGAACTTAGGCTTGAAGTTGTGCTGTGGGATGAAAGGTTATCTACTGTAGGGGCTGAAAGAAGCCTCCTTGAAGCTGATTTATCAAGAGCAAAAAGAAAACAGGTTATTGATAAAATGGCGGCTGTATTTATACTTCAGGGATATCTTGATTCTAAGCCTAAGAAATAGGAGAAGAAAATGAGTGATAATAAGCTTAATATTGATGATATCGATTTTATAGATAATGATGAAGAAGAAGTTTATGATGTTGTGACTTTTGTTAATGACGATAATGTTGAGGAAGATTTTTTTGTCATTGACGGAATAGATGTTGATAAGGTGAGATATCTTCTTCTTGTAAGAACAAAGGATTATGATAAAGAAGAACCTGAAGCCTTTATTTTCAAAGAAGTAGAAGTTGATGAAGAAAACTGTACTTATGAGCCGGTTGAAGATGAGGCTGAATATAAAAAGATTATGATTTTGCTCGAAAATGAAAATTCGGACTATACAATAGAAATGTAAATTTTTATAAAATATGTTTTTAACCAAAACCTTTAAATAGGTTTTGTTGTTATGTAAAAAAAGAATCGGATATACATATTATATTTTGGAGGTGTGATTTTTGTATAATAATAAAAGAAATAGGCGACCGGCTATAAAACAATCCAGCAAATTAAGGGTTATACCTATTGGTGGTTTACATGAGATAGGTAAAAATATTACAGCCTTTGAGTACGAAAACGAGATTATTATTGTGGATTGTGGTGTTGCGTTTCCTGAGGATGATATGCTTGGTATTGACCTTGTAATACCTGATTTTACTTATCTTGTGAAAAATAAGGAGAAAATCAAAGGTGTTGTTATTACCCATGGTCATGAGGACCATATAGGTTCTTTACCTTATTTTCTTAAACAAATCAATGTTCCTATTTATGCTACAAGACTTACTATCGGACTTATTGAAGCTAAACTTAAAGAACATAATATTTTAAATAGTGTTGAAAGAATTAATGTAAGTGCCGGTGATGTAATTAAGCTTGGAGAACATTTTAAAGTGGAGTTTATTCGTTCCACTCACAGTATCGCAGATTCTGTTGCTCTTGCTATTACTACACCTGTTGGAGTAGTAGTTCACACAGGCGATTTTAAGATTGATTTTACTCCTATTCAAGGAGATATGATTAATCTTCAGAGGTTTGCAGAACTTGGCAAAAAAGGTGTTTTACTCTTTATGTGTGACTCTACTAATGTGGAAAGACCGGGATACACTATGAGTGAAAAGTCTGTAGGGCCTATTATTGATAAAATATTTGACGAAACACCTGATAACAGAATTATGGTTGCAACTTTTTCATCTAATATAGACAGAATTCAGCAAATTGTAAATTCTGCTGTAAAGCATAACAGAAAAGTTGCTGTTATTGGCAGAAGTATGACTAATGTTGTTAAAACTGCCATTGACCTTGGCTATCTTAATATGCCAAAAAATACTCTTATTGATATTAATGAGGCAAGAAATTATACAGAAAGACAGCTTGTTATTATTACAACAGGTTCACAAGGTGAAACTATGGCAGCTCTTTCAAGAATTGCAGCCAGTGAACACAGACAGGTTGAAATAAGACCGGGGGATAAGGTTATATTTAGTTCATCACCAATTCCTGGAAATGAAAAAAATGTTTACAGAGTTGTAAATGAACTTCTTAAAAAGGGTGCTGATGTTGTTTATGACGGACTTATGGATGTTCATGTATCAGGTCATGCACGCCAGGAAGAATGTAAGATTTTACTTTCCCTTGTTAAACCTAAATATTTTATGCCTGTTCATGGCGAGTATAAAATGCTTGAAACTCACAAACAAATTGCTGTTGAGCTTGGTATGAGAAAAGAAGATGTCTTTGTAATGGCTAATGGTGATTGCCTTGAAATAGATAAAAGAAGTGCAAACCATATTCAAAATGCTGTTCAAAGCGGTCAGGTATTTGTCGATGGACTTGGCGTTGGTGATGTAGGAAATATCGTTTTAAGAGATAGAAAGCATTTATCTCAGGACGGTCTTATGATAGTTGTTGTGGCTATGGATAAATATAGTGGTGAGATTTTATCAGGTCCTGATATTATTTCAAGAGGTTTTGTCTATGTAAGAGAAAGTGAAGAACTTATGGAGGAAGCCAGAGAAGTTGTTAACGAAGCTCTTGCTAAGTGCGAAAGAAAGAGCATAAATGAATGGTCTTACATTAAAACTCTTATAAAAGATGCTTTAAGAGATTATTTGTGGCAGAAAACTAAGAGAAGTCCTATGATTTTACCTATAGTTATGGATATTGAATAATTTTTTAAAAAACTCTTGACAAATATTACACAATGTGGTAGAATTCATTTGTTGTAAAGAAGAAGCTCCACTTCTCACCTTACGGCTATCGTGCTTTAAGGTTATGATTTCTACACTTTTTATGTGTTTTTGAAATGAGATTTAGAGCAGAACTTTTCGTTCTGCTTTTTTTATTTATGATTTATGGAGCTGCAATATCTAATATTTAGGAGGTGCTTACTATTACCGATTTAATGATTAACGGACAGATAAGGGACAAGGAAATAAGATTGATTAGCAATACCGGTGAACAGCTTGGTATTATGTCAGCCAGAGATGCTCAGAAGATTGCTGATGAAAAGAATCTTGACTTAGTTAAAATTTCACCACAGGCTAAGCCGCCTGTATGCAAGATTATGGACTATAGTAAATACAAGTTCGACCTTGCTAAAAAAGAAAAGGAAGCTCGTAAAAAGCAGAAAACTGTTGATACTAAAGAGCTTAGACTTTCGCCTAATATCGACACTCATGATGTTCAGGTTAAAGTTAAAAATGCTATAAAGTTCCTTAAAGCCGGTAACAAGGTTAAGGTAAGTATCCGCTTTAGAGGACGAGAATTATCCCGTCAGGATGTTGCTATTAATATTATGAAGGACTTTGCTGAACAGGTTTCTGAATATGGTGTTATTGACAAACAGCCTAAAATGGAAGCTCGTACAATGGCAATGTTCTTAGGACCAAAAAACAATTAAAATTATCAGGAGGAATTACAAATGCCTAAATTAAAGACTAGAAAAGCTGTAGCAAAGCGTGTTTCTGTTACAGGTACAGGTAAAATTAAGAGAACTAAGGCTAACAAGCAGCACATCTTAACTAAAAAGAGCACAAAGAGAAAGAGAAGCTTAAGGAAAGCTACTACTGTTGACTCAACTAATGTTAAGGTTATGAGAAAAGAATTACCATATATCTAATTATCAGGAGGACGAAATAAATGGCTAGAGTTAAAGGTGCATTAAACGCACGCAAAAAGCATAAGAAAGTTTTAAAGATGGCTAAGGGTTACTTTGGTGCTAGAAGTAAGCAGTATAGAGTAGCTAAGCAGTCAGTTATGAAGGCAATGGCTCATGCTTTTGCTGGTAGAAAGCAGACTAAGAGAGCATATAGAAGACTTTGGATTGCAAGAATTAATGCAGCTGCAAGAATGAATGGTCTTTCTTACAGCAAGTTTATGGCTGGTCTTAAGAATGCTAATGTTTCTATTAATAGAAAGATGTTAGCTGATTTAGCTGTAAATGATATGAACGCATTTGCTTCTTTAGTTGAAACAGCTAAGAATGCTTTATAATATTTATAAATAATAAAAGGTCCGATTTTTTGTCGGACCTTTTTTCTATATGGTACATATATTTATAATTGTTTCAACAGCTTTAATCATACTTTCAACACATATATATTCGTAAGGTCCATGAAAATTATGACCTCCTGTAAATATATTAGGACAAGGAAGTCCCATAAATGAAAGTCTTGCACCGTCAGTACCACCTCTTATTGGCTCTATTAAAGGTTTAACACCTGTATCCTCTATTGCTTTTACAGCTTTATGGAGCACAAATTTGTTTTTTTCTATAATTTCAGCCATATTGTAGTATTCATCATATAGATTTAGAGATATTGTGTTTTCACCATATTTTTTGTTTAGACTATCTACAATATTGCTTATTAAAAATTTTCTCTTTTCAAAATTCTCTTTATCAAAATCTCTTATAATATAATCGAGATTTGCTTTTTCTACATTACCGCTAATTTTAGTTAAATGATAAAAACCATCATATCCATCAGTTTCAGCAGGAATTTCATTTTGAGGCAACATTGAATTTAATTTGCAAGCTAATAATGCTGCATTTATCATTGAGCCTTTTGCTGAACCTGGGTGAACACTTTTACCTGTAATTTCTATTTTAGCTCTTGCTGCATTAAAATTTTCAAAGCTTATCTCTCCCACAACACCTCCGTCTATAGTATAAGCGTAGTCGCAACCAAATTTTTCAACATTAAAATAATCTACACCGGCACCTATTTCCTCATCAGGAGTAAATGCAACTTTTATAGTAGGGTGTTTTATCTCTGGGTGTTTATTAAGGTAATCCATTGCTGTCATTATTTCAGTAATACCTGCTTTATCATCTGCACCTAATAAGGTTGTGCCATCTGAACAAATTATAGTCTTTCCTATATAAGATTTAAGTCCGGGAAATTCATCAGGCGATAAAGGTACGCCTTTTCTATTAATAATACTTCCGTCATAATTTTCAATAATCATTGGATTAATATTATAACCACTGCAATCAGGGCTTGTATCCATGTGAGAAATAAAGCCTACTGTATCACCTTCAGCATTACCGGATAGTGTTGCTGTTACATAACTATACTCATCTATGGTAATATCTTTCATTCCTATACTTGAAAGCATACCTGCCAAAATTTCAGCAAAATAAAACTGAGCTTCAGTAGAAGGGTAAGACTTACTTTCGCTGTCAGATGTAGTATCATATTTTATTAATGTAAAAAATCTGTCTATTATATCCTTTTTCATACTAAAAACCTCCCTGTAATAGTAATATATCACAGGTTTTAAAAAAAATCTATATTTTTTTAAAAAAATGCTTGACAAATGTAAAAAACTAGTGTAATATATATATTGTTCTTAGCGAACACAACTTAATAGATATGCAGAGGTGTCCGAGCGGTTTAAGGAGCTGGTCTTGAAAACCAGTGATCCCGAAAGGGACCGTGGGTTCGAATCCCACCCTCTGCGTTATTTTTTTGTCTTTAAGTAAACTATTTGTGCAGATGTACCCAAGTGGTTGAAGGGGCTCCCCTGGAAAGGGAGTAGGTCGTTAATAGCGGCGCGAGAGTTCAAATCTCTCCATCTGCGTTCTTATTAAAAAATAAGATAAGAAAATAATAAAAACTGTTGACAAATGTTATAACTTATGATATTATATCATCTGTTGCTGATGACTTAGAAAGTTGTCATGAAAATAAAGTTTTAAAA
>JBJFFW010000328.1:0-8924 GCA_051892075.1 Lachnospirales bacterium | reverse complement strand
ATTTGGAAACTGCTTTTGCAGGTGAATCTCAGGCTAGAAATAAGTATACATATTTTGCCTCTGTTGCTAAGAAAGAGGGTTATGAGCAGATAGCTGCCCTTTTCCAGAAGACAGCCGATAATGAAAAGGAACACGCTAAAATGTGGTTTAAGGAGCTTAACGGTATTGGCGATACATCTGCTAATCTTAAAGCTGCTGCTGAAGGCGAAAATTATGAGTGGACAGATATGTACGATGGCTTTGCAAAGACTGCTGATGAAGAAGGTTTCCCAGAGCTTGCTGCAAAGTTCCGTCTTGTAGCTGCTATTGAAAAGCATCATGAAGAAAGATATCGTGCATTACTTAACAATGTTGAAACTGCTTCTGTTTTTGAAAAGAGCGAAGTTAAGGTTTGGGAATGTAGAAATTGTGGTCACATTGTAGTAGGTACTAAGGCTCCTGAAGTATGTCCTGCTTGTGCTCATCCACAGAGCTATTTTGAAATCCATGTAGAAAATTATTAATAAGGAAGTGTAATTTATGGAACAGAAATTTTATATTTGTGAAACTTGTGGTAATATAGTTGCCATGGTTAAGGAAAGTGGAGTACCTGTTATGTGCTGTGGCAAAAAAATGACAAAGCTTGAAGCCGGCACAAGTGACGGTGCTTTTGAAAAACATGTTCCTGTATACAAAGTAGATGGCAATAAGGTTGTTGTTAAAGTTGGCGAAGTTGAACACCCTATGGTTGATAATCACTATATTGAATGGGTTTCTATTCAGACTAAACAAGGTAATCAGCGTAAGGCTTTAAAGCCTGGTGATGTGCCAGAGGTTAGCTTTTTAATAGAAAGTGATGATGAAATCGAGGCTTGCTATGCTTATTGCAACCTTCATGGACTTTGGAAAGCTTAAAATATAATTATAACAGCTATGAAGTAATGATATCATAAAACTTCATAGCTGTTTTTAGTTTTTATATTGTAATTATGCTATAATTATGCTAAAATTAAACAAGGATAATTGTGTATATACTTTTTTAGTAGTAGACAAATCAAATATTCATAAATTATATAAAAAGGGGGTTTTTAATATGAAAAATCCAGCGAAAGCTATTAAAATTGTTTCCGTTATTATTTTAATATGGGGTATTCTTGCTTTAATTTTAGGTGTTGTAATGACTGCTGGTGGTGGAGTAGGAGCAGCTCTTGCAACTAGCCATGCTGATTCAATTAATGCTTCAGCAGCAGGTAATGCTGACTTATCTTCAAGTCTTGCAGAATTTAATAATACTTATGGTACTAATGCTTCAGCTTCCGATGCAGTTAGTGTTCTCACTATTGCTGTACTTGTTTTAGGTATTTCAACTATTGTCGGTGCAATTTTTGATATTATCAGTGCGATTTTTGGCTTCAGAGCAGCTAAGGGCAAAAGTGCAAAGCCTGCCTTTGTAATGGGTATAATTACTATTATTTTTGCTGTTATTTCTTTTGTTTTATCTATCTCAACAGCAGGATTAGGCTCAAGCATAATTTCATTAATTATTAGCCTTGTTATCCCTATTATTTATACATACGCTGCTTATCAGCTTAAAAAAGAACAAGCATAAATTTTTAAACTTTAGAATATTTGATTTATATACTGCTAACAGGCTGTCTTTGTGACAGCCTGTTTTTTATAATAGTATTAACTTAGAATTTTACCTTCAGTTGATATTATAATTATATTTAAAGGAATATTTTTTCCACTATTTATTATAGCCTTCTTAACGGCATTTTCTATTCCTCCACAGCATGGAACTTCCATTCTTGTTACTGTTAAGCTTTTAATATCATTATTTTTTATTATTTCTGTAAGTTTTTCTGAATAGTCTACAAAATCAAGCTTAGGACAGCCAATAAGGGTAATTTTATTTTTCATAAATTCCTTGTGAAAATTCCCGTAAGCATAAGCAGTACAATCTGCTGCTATTAATAAGTCGGCATTTTTAAAATAAGCTGCATTTACAGGCACAAGCTTAATCTGAACAGGCCATTGTCTTAACATACTTTCCTTTTCATTGTTAAAAACTTTTTCAGAGGAAGATGAACATACAAAGTTTCTCTTTTTATTTTCCATATTCTTTTTAACGGCTTCTTCATCATAAGGCAGAGCCTCTCTTTCAATAAATGAAATTGCATTAGTAGGACAAGTTGGTAAACAATCACCTAAGCCGTCACAGTAATCATCTCTTAATAAAACAGCTTTTCCATTAACCATACCTATTGCACCTTCGTGGCAGGCTTTGGCACAAGCACCACAGCCGTTACATTTTTCACTATCTATATTAATAATTTTTCTAATCATTTTTTATACCTCCTTGATTTTATGGCTTTATTATAATATAATCAGATAAAAATATCTGTTGCATTTGCAACAAAAGAGGTAGTTTATGAAAAAATATATGAATATTTTAAAAAATTCAGAACTTTTTAAAAATATAGATAATTTACAAGAGGTTATTGATACTTTAAAAATAAAAGAAAGGAATTTTAAAAAGGGTAGTTTTATATATAATTATGGGGATTATATGAATTCTATAAATATAGTTGTATTTGGAATGGTTCATATTGTTAAAGAGGATTTTTGGGGAAATACAAGTATTTTAACTGAAATAGGAGTAGGGGAGCTTTTTGGAGAAACCTATGCCTGTCTTAAAAATATTCCAATGCAGGTTAGAGTTGAGGCAGTAAAAGATTGTGTCATATATGAAATAGATACAGATAGTATTATAAATTTAGGCTTAATTAAGAATTTATTGTCTGTTTTGGCTTATAAAAATTTTATGCTTACAAATAAACTTGAGGCTATGTCTCAAAAAACAATAAGGGATAAAGTTATGACTTATCTTTCTCAACAATCTCAAAAAACTAAAAATAATGAATTTTATATTCCTTTTAACAGACAACAACTGGCAGATTATCTTTCAATAGATAGAAGTGCATTGTCAAGGGAGATTGCAAATATGAAAAAAGACGGATTGTTAATATATAATAAAAATTATTTTAAATTATTATAAATTACTTTATTTCCTGCTCAAGGTTATTAAAGTAATCAGTATTGAAAAAATCAGATAAAGTTATATTAACACCGTCACATATTCTTTTTGTTATGGCTTTTTAAATGTCATATTATCACCTAAAAAGAGGATAATTAAGACAATTATCCTCTTCTAAAATTATAGTTATGTATAAAAAGTTTTTTTATTATCAGATTTTAATTACTGCAACAGCCTTGCTGTTTTCAGGCATATCACAACCTGCTAATTTATCTTCGCTAACGCCAACTTCCCACTTACCATAAGCACCACTTCTTTCAGAAAGAGCACCATAGAAGTTAAGCATAACTATACCAAGATTAAGTTCATAATCATTAGCATCTGTCATTTCATCTTCAAGAGCAGCTAAAATGAAATTACCTTTGTTTATAACAAAGCGATAAGGCTGTCTGTTAAGGAAAGATGGAGCACAGCAGGCAGAAACAAGAGCCTGATACAAATCAGTATAATGGTCTAAGGTAGAATTATCGGCTTTAATACCCATATCTTCATAATAAATAGCATCATCTACATAAAGCTTAGGAGCTTCATAATTTGAACGCTTTTTAAGAGTAACATTTGAAATGTTGAAAATATCAAGTCTTTTAGTGCTTGACACAGAATTTTCATAACCAAATGCAATAAGTACAACAGGTACTTTTTCTAAATTAAATCTCTTTTTAAACTTTTCAGTATCATTTATAGTTACCCAACAACTGGCAAGTCCAAGGTCAGTAAGTTTAAGCACAATATCCTCACCAACAAAGCCCGCATTAAGCATATATCCGTCAGCATCTTCTGATGTAATAAGAACATAGTTAGGAGCTTTAATAAGATAATCCTGATAACCGGCACAACCTGTAAGATTAGGGGCAGATTCAGGGTCAATAATATCAATATCTATATTTATTTCAGGAATAAGCTTTTTGCAGTTGCCAAAATAGCTTTTAATTTCATTTAAAATATCGGCAGAAACATTTTTTTCTTTAAAATCTCTTGTGGATTTTCTTTTTGTAGCAAGCTGATAGTAATTCATAAAAACACCCCTTCGTGAATTTGTTATTTTGCTAATAAATTAGTAATCTATAATTTAATTTTAGTACATATTTGCTAAAAAGTCAATGTAATATCTTATAATATTAATAAATTTTTATAAATTATCATTTATAAATTATTAATGTTTTGGATAAGGTGTTTTAATATCTGTTTTGCCAACTAAATAGTCTATACTTGTGTTATAAAATTCTGATAGCTTTATTAAAATTTCAATAGGTATCGCTCTGTTGCCACTTTCATAATTAGAATAGGATCTTTGGCTTACATTTAATAATTTACCTATATATTCTTGGGTTAAATCCATATCTTCACGAAGATTTCTAAGTCTTTCAAATTTCATATTATTCACCCTTGATTTTCTTTTTCCATGATGTAATTTGATAAAAGTATTCCATCTCTTTCAACTTGCTGGCTTTTTACAATTTTATAGCCTCTATGTTCAAAAAAGGGTTTAGCAGTTATTGATGAATGAGTGGTTATTTTATTTACTTCAATTATCTGTTCTAATTTATCGCAAATTAAAGTTCCGATACCTTTTCTTTGATAATCTTTATGAACATATAGTCTGTCTAAATATCCCTTTTTTGTTATATCGCCAAATCCTACAATAATTCCGTTAAATAAGGCTACAATAGTAAAATGCTGCAATAAAGACAAATTTAAAGTTTCAAGGGCAATATCTTTTTTTGCCCATACATCAACCTGTTCCTTTGTATAGTCCTTAATGTTAATATTATGAACCGTATCATAAAATAATTTTGCAATTATAGGACAATCCTCTGATTTATATTTTCTTAAAATCATATAAGCTCCTTTGTAAATTTATATAAGAAAAGGGCATATATTTCAATATACACCCTTTAAATGCGACTTATTAATTTGGTTTAACTACAATATTGCAAATTCTTCCAGGAACATAAATTTCCTTAACTATTGTACCGTTAATCTTATTTCCAAGAGCTTCCTTAGCAGTATTTAAAACTGTATCCTTATCGGCATCAGCAGCTACAGTAATATTAGCCTTAACCTTACCGTTAACCTGAACAGCAATATTAATAGTATCTTCTTTTAATTTATCTTCATCATATTTTGGCCAAGTCTGTTTAAATACAGATTCTTTATGACCAAGAACTTCCCAAAGTTCCTCTGCAATATGAGGTGCAAATGGAGAAAGTAATACAGCAAGTGAATCAAGAGAGTCCTTATCAACACCGCCACATTCTTTTGCAACATTAACAAGCTTATTTGTAAATTCCATAAAGCCTGAAATAACAGTATTTAAAGTTAAAGCTTCAAGTCTTGTTGTTATTTCATAAATCATTTTATGCTTAGCCTGTTCAAGTTCTTTAGTTGGCTCAATAATTTTATCTTTATATTCGTCTACAAACTTCCAAACCTTATTAAGATATCTGAATACACCGTCAATACCGTTATCGTCCCATTCAGAATCAAGTTCAGGAGGTCCAATAAAGAGTTCATACATTCTAAGAGAGTCACAGCCATAAGCTTCAACTGTTTCATCAGGAGAAACTACATTTCCCTTATTTTTACTCATCTTAGCACCGTCTTTAGTAATCATGCCCTGATTAAATAATCTTGTAAATGGTTCGTCAAAATCAACAACACCAATATCATACAAGAACTTAGTGTAAAATCTTGCATATAACAAGTGAAGAACGGCATGTTCAATACCGCCTACATACATATCAACAGGCATCCACTTTTTAAGTGCTTCTTTGCTTGCAAGTTCATTATCATTATGATTATCACAATATCTTAAGAAATACCATGAAGAACCTGCCCACTGAGGCATAGTATTAGTTTCTCTCTTAGCAGGACCGCCACAGCAAGGACAAGTAGTATTTACCCAATCTTCAATAGCTGCAAGTGGAGATTCACCTGTATCAGTTGGCTTATAGCTTTCAACATTAGGTAACACAACAGGTAAATCCTTTTCAGGAACAGGCACAATACCACATTTTTCACAATGAATAAGTGGAATAGGCTCTCCCCAGTATCTCTGACGAGAGAATACCCAGTCACGAAGCTTATAGTTTACAGTCTTTTTACCAAAGCCTTTTTCTTCCATATAATTTGGAACCTGTGCCTTAGCATCTTCTGATTTCATACCGTTAAATTCACCGGAATTAATCATAATACCAGGCTCTGTATAAGGCTCTGTAAGATTTGGAACTTCTTTACCGTCTTTACTTATTACCTGAATAATAGGTAAATCAAATTTCTTAGCAAATTCAAAATCTCTGTCATCATGAGCAGGTACACACATAATAGCACCTGTACCATAATCAGCAAGTACATAATCAGAAACCCAAATTGGAGTTTTAGCACCATTTAATGGGTTAATACCATAAGAACCTGTAAACACACCTGTTTTTTCTTTATCAGTCATTCTTGATACATTACTCTTTGTGCTGGCATCATAAATGTATTTTTCCATTTGAGCCTTGTATTCATCAGTAGTAATATCCTTAATGATTTTATGTTCAGGAGCAAGTACCATAAAAGTAGCACCATATAAAGTATCAGGTCTTGTAGTGTAAACCTTGATTGATTTATCTGTACCCTCAACAGGGAAGTCAATTTCAGCACCATAGCTTCTGCCAATCCAATCACTTTGCATCTTTTTAACCTTTGCAGGCCAATCAAGTTTGTCAAGGTCAGTTAAAAGTCTTTCAGCATATTTTGTAATTCTAAGCATCCACTGTCTTAAATTCTTTTTAGTAACCTGTGAACCACATCTATCACAAACACCGTTTGTTGCTTCTTCATTTGCAAGAACACACTTACAATTTGGACACCAGTTAAGTGGCATTTCCTTTTCATAAGCTAAGCCATTTTTAAACATCTGAATAAAAATCCACTGAGTCCATTTATAATAATTAGGGTCAGTAGTGTTAATTTCTCTGTCCCAATCATAAATTGCAGCAATATCCTGAACCTGTCTTTTAATATTTTTAACACTGTTCTGAACTGCTACAGAAGGATGAGTACCTGTTTTAATAGCATAGTTTTCAGCAGGTAAACCAAAGGCATCCCAACCCATTGGATGCAAAATTTCATAACCCTGTAAAAGCTTATATCTACTCACTACATCAGAAAGCACATAGCCTCTCCAGTGACCTACATGTAAGCCATTACCGGAAGGATATGGAAACATATCCAAACAATAATACTTAGGCTTGTCTGTGTTAGATGGGTTAACCGGGTCTTTTTCCCATCTTTCACGCCATTTTTTCTCAATTTCCTTAAAATTATATTTTGTAGCCATAATATACATTTCCTCCATATTATTACTAATAAACAATTATACAATATCTAACAAAAAAATTCAATAGTTATTTAAGAAACTCATTAAGAGTTTTCATAGTTCTTTCAGTATATTCCTTTGGCTGAGGAACAAAGGCTATATATGGAGTATCCTCTGTAAAAAGCTCGTATTTTTTAAGAAGTGAAGAATTATTTAGTTTAATTCCAAATACATCATCTTTTCCCGTTTCGGGATTTTTAGCATATATAACTCCATATTTCTTTTCAAATTCATTAATTTCTTCCTTTGTAAAGTAAGCTGCTAAAGGATATAAGGCCTCTGATTCTGCAAGACCTGCAACAAATTCATCATCATCATAAAAACCTTTAATATATTTTTCGTAAGTTATAATAAGCTGATATTGATTTGCAAATAAATAAGTGTTAAATCTTTGGTTTAAATCGCTTTCAACAGTTGGGTCATTTTCATCTTTGTAGTAGCTGTCTACTAAAACTCTGTAATTTTCGGGAGCTTCTACAAGGTCGGCAAGCTCCTGTTGAATATTATCTTCTTTATCAAAGGATAAAAACTGACCATACATTGCAATACCACAGTAATTTTCAATAGGCTCTTTTATAAACACAGTATATATAAGAGATATTATACATAATACACCTACTATAAAGAGTACAATATGCCATTTATAATAGTACATTATATGTTCAAATTTTTCTTTTCTATTCAAATCTTTAAATGTCATTATCATTCCTCCACAAATTCAGAAGAAGTTTTTAAAATGGCTCTTATTAAAGAATCTTTTGCAGTACCCCAAGGGGCATCTTTATAGTTATGGTCAAATTTATTTATAAAGTGGTCAACTTCTCCAAGTAACCTGTCTAAATTTTTAATTTCTATAGGAACTATTATATCTATAAATTCTTCATATTCTTTTTGGGATAATTTTTCCTTTGCCATTCCAATAAGTATTCCAAAATGTTCAATACAGAAACCTTTGGAATTTTTAACTTTTTCTTTAATATCTTTGTCTTTTTTCCACATATAAAAAAATGTGTCTAAATATCTTTCAAAATTTTCATTTATTCTATTACAAACATAGCAACTCTCACTTACATTTTTAATATAAGATACAACTTTGTTTTCAGATTTTGATTTTGAAAAAAATCCCTTCTTATCTTCTTTAAGAGATGGACTTAATTTTTCAATATCATTTTTTATTTTTTGTAAATGAGTTTGTATTATTAAAGCAAGTCCAAGTCTGTTGCCCATTTTATACATATCTTTATAATGTTTTTTGCAAAAGCCCATTTTATTTGTTTCTTCTCTTATATCATCTTCCATATAAGATGCACCTAAAACATAATCTAAGCTATCCTTTTCAAGATTTTTTTTCATATTGCAAAAAGGACATTCGCCACCTTCATTAAAAGCATCATTTACAGGTATGGTATATATAGTTTCTTTCATATTTCTCACGTATAATTAAAATCAACCAGAAAGGGGCTGGTTTTAATTATTTCTCCTTTC
>JBJFFW010000327.1:0-2036 GCA_051892075.1 Lachnospirales bacterium | reverse complement strand
ATACATTTTTATTGTTTCTAAGCACATAATCAGCACAGTGGCTTACTATAACACAGCTTTCTTTTCTTCCAAGCTCCTCAATTACTCTGCTTTGAGCAAGAAAAATATCATCACTTAAAGTAGTAGCCTTTGTACTCATATAAGCATTATATAGGAAACTACTTGTTCTCTGACTTTCAAATCTTGAAACTGCCTCAGTTGAAAGTCCGCTTTCCTGTGCAGTAAGTTCAATTAATTTATCGTCATAATAGTTAATTCCAAGCTGGTGAGCAAGGCTTTCACCTATTATTCTTCCTCCTGAGCCATATTCTCTGCCGATAGTTATTATGTAACTCATACTTTTCCTCCCTTTTTATTTGTCCTAATCTACATTCTATCAAAAATTCAGTTTAAATCTTTTATGGTATTTTGTCAATAGTTTTAAAGTAATTTGTATGTAAATGGATAAATTTGTATTTAAGCTTCAAGTATAAATTCTGCCTTAATTGTAAAAACTTATAACAAAGGAGAGGTTATTATGGCTATAACAAAGGTGGAAATATGTGGTGTTAATACAGGCAAACTTCCTGTTCTTTCTCCAAAGGAACAGGAGGAACTTTTAAAAAAAGTCAGACAGGGAGATGAAGAGGCAAGAAGAAAATATATTTACAGTAATTTAAGGCTTGTTTTAAGTGTCATACAAAGGTTTAACAACAGAGGGGAAAGTATTGACGATATTTTTCAGGTAGGTTGTATAGGTCTTATTAAGGCTATAAATAACTTTGACACTACAAGAGGTGTTAAATTTTCAACTTATGCCGTACCAATGATTATAGGTGAAATTAGAAGATATTTAAGAGATTATAATACCATAAGAGTATCCCGTTCAATGAGGGATACTGCTTACAAAGCTCTACAGTCTAAAGAAAAATTAATTAATTTAAACAACAAAGAGCCTACCATTGATGAAATTGCAAAGGATATTAACCTGCCAAAAGAAGAAGTAGTATTTGCCCTTGAGGCTATTCAAGACCCTATTTCTCTTTTTGAACCTGTTTATCACGATGGAAGTGATGCCCTTTATGTAATGGACCAAGTAAGTGATGATAAAAATACAGATACAAGCTGGCTTGAAAATATTTCTTTAAAAGAGGCTATAAAAAGATTAAATGACAGAGAAAGGCACATTATAAATCTTAGATTTTTCAAAGGCAAAACTCAAATGGAAGTTTCTAATGAAATTGGAATAAGTCAGGCACAGGTTAGCCGACTTGAAAAAAGTGCTTTAAAAAATATGCGAAAATATATGTAAAAAAAGGCGGTGAAAAATTGAAAACCGTAAATATAAAAAAAGGTGTAAATTTAAGACTAATTGAGGGGGAAAAGTTTGGTTATACCACCTTATCCATATTATTTAGGCAAATGGCGAATAAGGATAAGGCAACTTCAAATTCTCTTTTATCTTTAATGTTTTTATCAGGCAGCAGCAAATACAAAAACAGAAGACTTATTGAAATTGCCTTTGAAGAATTAGAGGGAGCTGTTATAGATACTAATGTTATTAAAAAAGGAAACGAGCATATTATACAAATTTATGCCAAGTTTAAAAAAGAATACACATTAGAAATATTTGATATTTTAAATGATATAATATTTAAGCCTTTATTTAAAAATGAACACATTGAAAAAAGAATTTTAAAAAATTTAATTCTATCTCAAATTAATAATAAAAGACAATACGCCTTTAATTCTTTTTTAGAGAAAAATTATGGTGATATTAATGGTGACGGCTATATTGATATGATAGATGAGGTTGATATTTTTAAAGAATATAAATTTTTAATTGAAAACAGCATTGTTGAAATAATGGCTGTAGGTGGAAATTATGACCTTATTTTAGAGGGAGTAAAAAAATTCCCTTTTTCTCAAAGAAGAATAGATACAATACCCTTAAAAAAATTACAGCCTGTTAAAAAAGAATATATTGAAGAAAGTAATGTTATTCAAGCTAAACTATGTGTAGGTATTGACTGTGATTTTGGCTGCAAAGGTGAGGA
>JBJFFW010000326.1:2489-9041 GCA_051892075.1 Lachnospirales bacterium | reverse complement strand
TATCTATATTTCTATAATTTTTTAGTGACAATTTTTCTATATACATCTAAAAAAATCCTTTCTTTTTTTTGGGACTTTGTCCCCAAACCCCTTTAGGGAAATACCGACTAATTAATAATTCATATTTTTGGCTAATATTTCCCACTACTGCCTCAAAAAATCTTGAAATAGACTTTTAGACTATTCCTGCGAGTTTTTTCATTGTATTGAAAAATATTATCTCAAAAATATTTCATTTGAACTAGTCAGTATCTCCCTAGCTTTTTAAAAAAAGCTAGGCAAAAACTTTTAATGGGATTGACCTATGGTCAATCCTTGGGAATTTATTGTAGTATATTTTAATCATAATAAATAATTGGTTTATATCCATTATTAGGCAAAAAACTATAACATATTACTTATTACTTATTACTTATTACCTATTACCTATTACCTATTACTTATTACCTATTACTTATTACTTATTCTCTATTTTTTATTTCAAATATAACTTCATCATCAAAATTTATAACATCACCATCTCTAACCTTTTTGCCTCTCATAGTGCAAACCTCGTCATTAACCTTAACATAGCCATTTTGAATAAGCATTTTAGCATCGCTTCCTGCTCCTACAACATTTGCAAGTTTCAAAGCCTGTTGTAATTTTATAAATTCAGTATTAATATAAATTTTATCCATAAAAAATCTCCTTATAATCTAGGGTCAATAGGAAGTACAAGATATTTAAAATCATCATTTGTAATACCTGTAACAACACAAGGACTTTTATTAGTATTAAGATTTAAAACAACATATTCTTCCTCACAATTTTTCATAATATCAATAAGATATTTAGCATTAAATAAAATATGAAGTTCATCACCTTCAAGCTTAATACTTACATCATCATCAGAAGTACCTAAATCAGTCTTAGTATTAATATTCATAATGTTATTATTAATATCTAAATTAACAGTAGTTTTTCTATTTGGAGGAGTAATAATTGTAGCTCTTTCCAAAGCTCTTAAAAAATCTACTGTATTAACAGTAACCTTAGTATTTGTTTCACCTGAAAAGAAGCTTTCATACCTTAAAAAGTCACCATCTAAAAGTCTTGAAATAATAATACAGCCTTCAACTTCAAACATAATATGTCTTGAAGTATAGTGAATATAAACTCTCTTATCATTATCATCAGGAAGAAGTCTTATAATTTCATTTAAGGTTTTACTTGGCACAACCATTTCAGTATAAATATCATAATCAACCTTAATTTTTCTCCAGCTTACTCTAAAACCGTCAATAGCAACAATATGCAAAAAACCTTCATCAAATCTAAAAAGTTCACCTGTTAAAATAGGTCTTGTTTCTTCTGTTGCAACGGCAAAAATAGTCTTTTTAACTGCATTTTTAAGGTCCAAAGCACCTACTTCAATAGTACCGTTATCTTTTTTAACTTCTGATGGCTTAGGAAAACTTGATGAAGGCTGTCCCATAATTTTAAAAGTAGATTTATCAGAAGTAATTGTGCATAAATTCTTATCATCAGTTTTAATAGTAATAAAATCTCCTGACATATTTCTTATAATATCAGAAAACATTTTAGCATCTATGGCAACTTCACCTTTTTCATACATTTCAGTTTCCATATTAGCAGTTTCAATACTAAGTTCCAAATCATTTCCAATTAATCTAAAGCCGGCTCTGTCGGCAACAAGTAAAATACATTTAAGTATATCCATAGTGGACCTTTGGTCTACAGCTTTACTTACAGTGTTAATAGCATTAATAAGCAGTGTTTTTTCACAAATTACATTCATAATCAAAAACCCTCCGTTTTTTATAAACATACATATATAATATATAATTAATAGTAATATTAATAATCTGTGTGAATTTGTTGATAAGTATGGGAAAGCCTTTTAAATAAAGGAAAAATTAATGTTAATTAATTGTTAAAAATTGAGGTAAAAATATGTAGGTTATCCATAAAATCCACAGTCATAAAAATCCCCAAAATTTATAAACAATTAATCCACACGAACTTATCCACATATCCACATAAAATTGTTGATAAGTCTGATAACTATTAACCATTAATTCTTTTTTCAATAGCTGCAATATCAGCAGCATACTGATTATCACTTTCAATTAAAGCACAAACCTTATCACAGCCGTTCATAACTGTTGAATGGTCTCTGCCGCCGAATTTTTTTCCTATAATTTCAAGAGAATCATCTAAAAATTTTCTGCAAAGATACATTGCAATATGTCTGTAAATAGTCAAAGGCTTTGTTCTTCTTTTAGATTTAAGCTCATCAACAGTAATTTTATAATAATTTGCTACAACATCTTGTATATATTCTACACTAATGTTGGTTCTTTGAGATTTAATAATGTCTTTTACGGCTTCTTCTGCAAGACTTACATCAATAATTTTATTTGTAACCTTGGCATAGGCAATAATTCTTGTTAAAATACCTTCCATTTCTCTTACATTGCTTTTTACTGAATTAGCAATATATTCAATTACATCATTACTTATTTTAAGTCCCAGTAAATCAGCCTTTTTATCTAAAATAGCTGTTCTTGTTTCAAAATCAGGAAAAGAGATATCAGTAATAAGACCTGCTTCCATTCTGTTTATAAGTCTGTCAGCTAAAGTATTAATTTCATAAGGCTTTCTGTCTGAACACATAATAATCTGTCTGCCGGAAGAAACAAGGTCGTTAAAGGTATGGAAAAATTCCTCCTGAGTTGACTCCTTATTAGCTAAAAACTGAACATCATCAAGTAAAAGAAGGTCAATTTTTCTATATTTATCTCTAAATTCCACAGTTCTTTTATTTCTTAAAGACTCAATATAGTCATTTGTAAATTTTTCAGTTGTAACATAAAGAACCTTAAAATCGGGAAATTTTTTCATAACATAATTTCCTACAGCGTGCATAAGATGAGTCTTTCCAAGACCAACACCACCATAGAGAAAAAGAGGATTATAAATTTCTCCCGGATTTTCAGCTACAGCCAAAGCTGAGGCATGAGCCATTTCATTAGAAGGACCTACAATAAAATTATCAAAGGTATAATTAGGAATAATACCATTAATATTTCTTACCTTTCCTCTAATATCAGTAGTTGCTGCAGGCTTATCCAACTCTTGGTCCTCATTTGGAAGATAAATCTGAAAATACATAGTCTTTCCAAAAACTTGACTTAAAGCCTCTGAAATATCCTTAGAATAAAGCTTTTTAACAGTATCTCTGTATTTGCCTATTTCTATTGAAATAGTAAAAATAAAATTATTACCTTCATATCTTAAAGGTATGAGGGGTTTAATAAAAGTATCAATAATTATTGGAGCAAGGTCTATAGCAAGAATATCCATTGCCTCACGCCAATATTGTTCCGCTGTTTTCATAAAAATAAAATACTATCCTTTCATAAAAATTTAATCATAAATAATATATATTTGAGAGTTAATAACATTTGTGGATAACTTCTGAAATAATAGTAAAATAAGGTATTTTTTGTTGATAACCACAACTTATCCACCTTTTTATCCACAAAAAGTTGATAACTTTTTAAAATTTAGTTTATAAAATCCCAATTAATTATACCATATTTAAGCTAAAGTTTAAAGGTTTTTTATTATATTTTTTAAGCTTTTAAAAAATATAAAAAGGATTGAATTTGGTCAATCCTTTCAAAATTTATGTAAAAATAATATGTAATTAAAGTTTGCTTTTAGGCTTTATAAATATATCAAAAAAACAGCAAATTCCTCCAAAAACCTGTCCCACAGGCAAAAGGGCAATCATTTTTGTTAAAATATAAAACATTCTGTTGCCTTCTGCATAATAAAATATACCCATATTTAAAAATCCAAAAAACACAATTAAAAGAGTAATAATAATATTAAGCTTTTTACTTTCTATAAAATTTAAAAGTAAAAACATAAAAGCTATGAAAAGAGAAATAAATATGGCAGTCAAAAACAAATAAAAATTACCAAATCTAAAGGCGTCCATGTGAAAAAGACTTCCCTCTATAGTAGTTTTTGGGCTGTTTATAAATCTTGTTAAAATAAGAACAAACATATAAATAACGACACTTAAAATTCCAACAAAAATACCAAGTTTTGTAAGTCTGAATTTTTTTTCAATTTCTTCAAATTCACATCCGCAAACAGGGCATATATTGTCATCACCTATAACTACATCATTTTTACATTGGGGACAGGTAATTTCAACACTGTTATCAATTAAATTTTCTTGGTTGTCCATAAAAATCCTCCTTAAATCGACACTTCTCTATTATTATATTAAAATCATAAAAATAATATGTCAACAGATTAATTTATATTCAAAATTTTATTACAAATTAGTTTTGTAATTTTTATCTAAATAAATATTATTAAATTTGTTAAAAAAATACATTGCAAATTTTGTAATTTTATAGTAATATTTACTATATTGGGTAGAGGATTTAGGGTGTCCTATGCCCATTTTTTATTAATTTTATATTATGAGGGGAATTATTTATGTCAAAAATTTATGAAAAACCCAATCTGATAATTAAAAATTATCATTTAAAAACACAGATAATGTTAAGTGAAAATAATTTTAAAGTATATGATACTACCAATCCGGTAACTGCAAAATATACTTTAGGTACACTTAATGATTAATGGTCAAGGAGGAAAATTTAATGAGAAAATTTATTAGAAATTTTGCCGCCATGGCTATTTCAATGATTATGTGTTTAACAAGCACAGTACCAACCATGGCAGCAACATCACAAGATTATGTGCCAACAGTAGAGCTTAATAATGGCATTTCTTTGTTATCAGAAGATACTACTGGAACATCAGAAGATTATGGCACAAGTTCAAATGGTATGACAATTTTAGCTGTAGATACAGGCTATAATGAGCTTGAAGCTTTTGATACTTCAAGTCTTGTAGTAGGCAATATGGGTGGAGTAAATGCACCTGCAACTAAGACATATAATTCTACTGATTATACATTTTCACATTTTGAATATGCTACTTCCGTAAGAAATTATGTAGCAAGTTATAATAGGGAATTTCAATTTTATGTAGACCCGCCAATGACAATTTTGGCTGTTTATACTACATCTACACCAAACCCTCCAACAGGTCCTGTTGTAGGTATGTATAAAGACCCTGATGTTAAGACAGTTGATGGTAAAGAAAGAACATTTTATTATTGTTCAGAAGCAACCCAAAATATTGATTTATCAAATGTAAAGCCAAGTATTACCTTTGGTCGTTCTGCTTTAGATGAAAATGAAACAGGCAGTTCTGAAACTTTCTCAACTCAGGCACCTAATATTTATCCTAATAATAATAATTATACATTCCAGTTTATTGTGGCAAGTGGTATTAAAAATAATGGTCCTATTAATTTCTTGGCTACTGCTGCAGGTGCACAGGCTATGGCACAAATTAAAAATTGGAATTTTGGTGATGATGCCTTTGATAGTGTTATAGCTAACACATCAAGAAATGGCATAACTCTTACTGATGTTACAGCAGTAACTCCTACAGGTGGTACTGTAACTGTAGGTGGAAAAGTATTTTCAAGAGGTTTTAATACTAATGCTGCATTTACCGTATATAGTGGTGATGTTGTTAAGGTTTATGCAAGTGGTGAAATAACTGTAACAGGTGGAAATATTAACAGTTATTCAAATGGATATACTATAATTACAGCAAATACTAATGGTACAATGACTATTTCAAATAATGGAAGTACAATTTATGGTATTACTGTAAATATGTGTTCAAGTGTTGATAAAAATAGTGCTACTACAGAGGGTGGCGGAAGCAGTGAAGTTGCAGATGGTGCAGTCCCACTTAATTATAGTATAGATTTTTCTACAGATGATGCAAGAACTCAAATGACTGCAGCAGGTATTACAGACTTAAAAACTGCAACTCTCAGTAATATTACATATAATCTTGGCACAAATTATAAAACTACAGGAACTAATACTTATATAAAAGGTACTGCAGGATTAACTAAGATTGTTTCATTTAAGGTAGATAGGGAAGTCACATTTAATATAACATTAACAAATGCTAATTCAACAGATAGATATATAAAAATATTTGATGCTTCAACAGATACTGTATATACAACTTTTACTTCAACAACAAATAGTATAAAATTACCAGCAGGAAGTTATTATATAAGTAATGATTCATCAAAGGAAGTTGATATTTCATCAATGAGTTTTAAATCAGAAGATTCAGGTGGTTCTCAAACTACTACAACTACAGGCACAATTTATGGTTATGTAAAAGATTCTTCTACAAATTCAGCCATAAGTGGTGCAACAGTTACATTAAGTGACGGACAGTCAACAACAACTTCTATAAATGGTACTTATTCATTTACAGTAACAATATCTACTTCAAATGATTATACTGTAACAGCAAGTAAAACCGGTTATACAGATAATACTGCTAATGTTACAGCAAAAGAGGGCAGTACACAAGCTGATATTTCTTTAACTAAAGAAGCTACAGTTCAAAAAGTAACAG
>JBJFFW010000326.1:0-2389 GCA_051892075.1 Lachnospirales bacterium | reverse complement strand
TATTCAACTACTGATGGTTTACATATCATAGATGATGACAGTACAAATAGTAATGCAGCTTATATTCCTTTAAATACTACAATAAGTTCAGGAACAGTTACAATAACAGGAACTATTAAGATTTCAAGTGATTGTTCTAATGCAGTTAATGTAGTTAGATTTGGTGCAAGTGGTGTAGGAATAAGATATAATGGAAGTAATGGTTTCCTTCTTAATAACGGAAGTGATTCCTATACTACAGATAAAATTTCATATACTAAGGGTAATGATGTAACATTTACTTGGGTTATTGATATTGATAATAACTCTGAAACATTGACAATAGGAAGTAGTACAATCACTCAGACTATTGCAAGTGCACAGAGTACAAACTTAATTATACTTAATACAGGTGGTAGTGCAACTTATGATACATACTGTAAGAATATGACTATTAAGAAGTCTGACAGTGTAGTTACTCCAACAGAGATAACTCAAACATTTAATATTACACCAACAGACCAAAGTGTAACTATAAATGGTAAGAATGTAGCAAATAACGGTACTTTGACACTTTCACCAAGTACAGAGTATACTGTTACAGCACCTTCAGGCTATAGTGTAACTACAGTTGATGGTGTAGGTGGAAATACATTTACAACAGGTACAACAGATGGTACAACAGCTATTGTACTTACAGCTGATGCACCTACAACAGGTACAATTTCAGGTGTTGTTACTAGCAGTTCAACTTCTGAAAAATTAGCGAATATATTAGTAGAGTTGTTCTTAAGTTCTGACCAGACAAATTCTGTGACAGATACAACAACAGATGAAAATGGTGCATATATATTTGAAAATATTAGTTTTGGAGATTATATAATAAAATTTGCAAGTGATAGTGCTGATTTTATTTCACAAACTCTTGACCTCGCAGGATTTAATGCCGATAAGACAGATGCAAATATTCCTCTTACTCCAAAGACTAAAACAGTAAGTCAGACATTTACAATTAGTCCGGAAAACCAATATGTAACTATAAATGGTGATAGAGTAGCAAATAATGATTCTTTATCACTTGCTCCAAATACTGAATATACAGTAACACCTCCTGACGGATATAGTGTAAAATCAGTTGGTGGTGTAAGTGGAGATAAATTTACAACAGGTACAACAGATAGTACAACAGCTATTGTTCTTGAAGTCACATCATCTACAACAAAAGAAACAAAATGGTGGTACATGGAGGATAAATATCCGGGAAATACTAGCAATATGGCTGCAAGTACTGTTATAGATTACGGTGATGATTTAAAATATTATACAGGAACAAGTACAAGTGATAAATTCTCTGATTTATCTAGTCAAAATTTAACTGTAAATGAAAAGAGTATAACTTATGGATTAGTACAGGGTGGTTCTTCTAATACAGGAAGAAGATATTTTACAGTTAAACTTTTAAAGGATGAAGAAATAACAGTTTATGTTTATGATGATGGTACATCAGAAGCTTATATAGGTACAGAGGTATCTAGTAGTGGTGACTCAACAGGTGCTTTGGCAACGGCTACATTGAATAAAAATAGTTCTTCATTCACATATAAGGCTACAGCGGATAATACATATTATATTTGGGGTAGTAGTGGAAAACCATACTTCCTTGCAATGTCAAAAACCAGTGCTGACCCTGTAACTACAATTACAGGTAAAGTAGTAGACCAAAATGATACAGCTATTTCTGGTGCTACTGTAACAAGTGGTACTATATCTGTAACATCAGGAACAGACGGTAGTTTCACTTTAAAGGGCATTACTGCAGGCACTAATAATATTACCGCAACTTATGACGGTGATTCAGCTCAAAAGAGTGTAACAGTAACAGAGGGTGCAACTAAAGATGCTGGAAATATTGTAATTACGAGAACTAAAGGTACTATTGTGGCTACTGTTACAGACACAAATAGTGGAAGTGTAATAGTTGGTGCGGAAATATTATTTGTCGAATCAGTAAGTGGTGTAACTTGGACAGATAATAAAGATGGTACTTATACATCATCACTAATTAAGGAAGGTACATATACTGTATATGCTACTTATAATGGTGATTCAAGCGATGGTGTAGCAGTTACAGTTACTCCTTTAGTAGATAATCCTGTATCAATACCATTAACATCAACTAAGGGTGCAATTCAGGCAACAGTTAAATCAACAGATGGGACTTTGCTTTCAGGTGCAACAGTAACAGCCACAAATATTAATACTAGTGCGGAATTTAATCTTACAGAAACTTCTATAGGTGTGTATGAAGCTAGTGGAGTGCCTACCGGTAATTATAAGGTAGTTGCTGTTTATGGTGAAGATACAAGTGATGGTTCACACTATGTTGTAGCAGAGGCAGGAAAGACTAATT
>JBJFFW010000325.1:0-9048 GCA_051892075.1 Lachnospirales bacterium | reverse complement strand
TATTGCAAGAAGTACATGAGATGGGTCAAGGGAGCCACTTGTGCAGGCTGAACCACTTGAGGCACAGACACCCTTATAATCAAGAAGTAAAAGTATACTTTCACCTTCAACAAATTCAAAAGAAATATTTGCATTTCCAGGTAATCTCTTGGTAGGATGACCGTTTAATCTTGCGTAAGGCACTTTATCCAAAATACCTTTAATAAGTTTATCTCTTAAATACTCAAGTCTTTTAATTTCTTCAGGAAGCTCTTTTACTGCAAGCTCCACAGCAAGACCCATACCTACAATACCTGGCACATTTTCAGTTCCTGCCCTTCTTCTTCTTTCCTGAGCGCCGCCATGAATATATGGGTTAATTTTAATACCCTTTTTAATAAATAAAGCACCAATTCCCTTAGGACCATAAAACTTATGACCACTCATAGATAAAAGGTCAATATTCATAGCCTTAACATCAATTTCAATATGACCTACAGCCTGAACTGCATCTGTATGGAAAATAATATTGTTTTCGTGAGCTAATTTGCCAATTTCAGCTATTGGCTCAATAGTGCCTATTTCATTATTTGCAAACATAATAGAAATTAAAATAGTATCTTCTCTTATGGCATTTTTAACATCTTCAACAGATACCAAACCATACTCATCTACAGGAAGATAAGTAACCTCATAACCCTTAGACTCTAAATATTCGCAGGTGTGAAGTACAGCATGGTGTTCAATAGAAGAAGTAATAATATGCTTACCCTTATTTGCGTAGCTTTCAGCTATTCCCTTAATTGCCCAGTTATCTGATTCTGAGCCACCTGCTGTAAAATAAATTTCGTTAGTTTCAGCTCCAATAGCCTTAGCAATTTGTTCTCTGCCTATTTCAACAGCATTTTTATTTTGCTGAGCAAATTTATAAACACTTGAAGGATTACCATAGCTTTCGCTGTAATATTTCATCATAGCCTCAACCACTTCAGGTCTTGTTTTAGTAGTAGCGGCATTATCAAAATAACATTCCATTTTTTAAAAACTCTCCTTATTTAATTAATTCAGAAAGGGTAATATTATCGGCAGTTTCAGATACACTTTCACTTAACTTTGCCCATACACCCTTTGTTATACAGCTATCACAATCTCCTGTGCCACAGCTTTCATTTTTATTAAGACATTCCACAAGTTCCAAAGGTCCTTCTACAACTCTTAATATATCTCCTACAGAAATTTCTTCTGCAGGTCTGTTTAAAATATAGCCTCCCGAAGCACCTCTTATACTTTTTAAAATTCCTCCTTTTTTAAGAAGACTTATAAGTTGCTCAAGGTAGCTTTCGCTTATTCCTGTTCTTTCGGCTACACTTTTAAGGCAGACACAGGTGTTATTTTGCGAATTAACTGCAATATCAACCATAGCCTTTAAGCCATAGCGACCTCTTGTAGATATTTTCACTATATCACCTCTCATTAAATCCGAGCATTTTACTCGGCATTATTATATTACCACCCTTATATAATAATGTCAAGTGTTTTACTGGGTTTTATTTTGCCCACATTTATAAATTATTTTCATAAAAAATGTGCAGATAAAAAATCTGCACAATAATTTATAACATCTTTCTTTTTTTAAGCAACAGCAAAATCACTATACATATAATAAGTGTCAGCACAAAAATACACCAAAATCCCTGTGGAGATTGTGCAAAGGGCAAATTCATTACATTCATACCAAAAAATCCGGACACAACAGTTGGAATAGCCAAAACAATAGTTAAAGAAGTAAGTAACTGCATGGAATTGTTAAGTTCAAAGTCCATTAAAGCACTGTTTTTTGAAATGGTGTTATCTAAAATATCATAATAAATCTGTGTCATTTCATAAGCCTGCTTGTATTCAATAAGTACATCTTCAAAAAGTTCTTCATCTTCTTCATATTTCTGAATAGATTTAAGCTTTGATAATCTTGATAACACAAGTTCGTTACTTTTAAGTGATGTTCTGAAATACACAAGACATTTTTCAAGCTCATAAAGTTCAGCTAAAGTTTCTTTTGTTGAAACTCTTTCTTCTATAGAGGCTCTCATACTGTTAATTTTCATAAGATATTCCATATAAAGTTTTGCATTAGATAAAAGAATTCTATAAATAAGCTGAGTTTTTTTATAAGTACAAACATTATTAAGATTTCTCACTCTCTGAATTACAGGAGTATCTTCAAGGCAAATTGTAACAACTCTGTCCTCACTATATATAATAGAAAGAGGAATAGTAGTATAAATAGCTTTTTTTCCTCTTAAAGCAATAGAGGGAATATCCACCAGCACAAGAGTATAATCATCTTCTACTTCAATACGGGAAATTTCTTCTCTATCAAGTGCATATCTAATATCTTTTAAATCAATATTACATTCTTCGGCTACTGACAAAACTTCTTCGTTTCTGGGATTTGTAAGAATAACCCAAGAACCGCTTTCGATATTGTCAACAGGAATTGTGGCTATATCATTTGATTTAAGAATAGTTTTCATATTATCACCTGCATACATTTAAACTAGAGAAAAACTCCTAAACTATATTTTACTCAAAAATATATAAAATGTAAACACTAAATTTTAAATTTACTGTGATTTTACAAATTTTTTACCATAAAATTGTGCATTTTTGGTTAATTTGTGGTATATTTATAGTAGGAGGTGGGGCTTATGAAAAAGACAGTTGGAGTTATAGAAATAGTGTCTAATTCTTTAAGGCTTAAAATTGGTGAAAAATCTCCAAAGGGAGTTAAAATAGTAGAATCTGTTACCTATCCTTTGGCTCTTGGCAGGGATACTTTTCATAATGGCAGAATATCTTTTGAAAGTCTTGATAAGGCAGCAGATATTATTAAAGGTTATCTTAATATATGCAGAGATTATGGTGTGTCAGACATTAGAGCTATTGCAACTACAGCTATTAGAGAGGCTCAAAATAAAGATTATATCCTAGACCAGCTTAAACTTAAAACAGGTATTCGTCTTAATGTTATTGATGAGAGTCAGGAGAAGATTTATATAAGTAAAATTGTATTTGGCAAACTTGATGATGATAAAAAAGATTCTTCTCTTATTATTCATTTAGGTTCGGGAAATATAAGTATTTTTGTAGTACATGAGGGAGCTATTACAGGCACTTTAAATATTAAACTTGGTGCTTTAAGATTATCAGAACTTTTTGATGAAACCATTGAACATTCTGCTGAATATGTGCAGATTATTAAAGAATACATACATCCTTTTTATGAGGCAGTTCAAGCTTTTATTAAGGATAAAACAGCTAATTTTATAATAAGCGGAAATGATACCGATGCCATAGCAGAAATGTGTAATGCAAAGGTTAAGGGCAACAGCAGAATTATATCAAGGGATAGTTTTTCTGATTTATACAGTCTTATTAAAAATAAAACACCTGATAATTTTGCTTCTGAATATAATATTGCTGATGAAAATAAAGAAACTTTAATTGCAACTATTGTTATAATTTCAAGACTTCTTAAATTTACTACAGCTAAAAATATTGTTTCTCCTATTGTATCTATTGGAGATGCTATGCTTTTTCAAAGCTTATATCCAAGTGAAGAAAAGAAGTTTTCAAAGATTTTTTCACAGTTTGCAATTTCATCATCTTTTGATATAGCATTAAAATTTGGCTGCGACAGAGGGCATATTGAAAGAGTAAGTAATACTGCTCTTAAAATATTTGACAGAATGAAAAAAATTCATGGTATGGGTGAAAAAGAAAGACTTATGCTTAATATAGCGGCTATTTTACAGGATATTGGAAAAAGTGTTAATGTAAAAAATCATAATGAGCTTTCCTATCATATGATAAATGGTGTGGATATTGTAGGAATTAATGAAGATGAGAGAAATATTGTGGCGGCATCTGTTTATTACCATGGCTCTGTAACACCAAGTTATTTACAGGATGTTTATTCAAAACTTGATACCCAGTCAAAGGTTACTGTTTCAAAACTTAGTGCAATATTAAAACTTGCAAATGCAATTCATTCAAGCCACAATCTTAAATTTGAAGATATAAATGTAAGATTAAGTGGTAAAGAGCTTATAATTACAGTTTCTACATTTAAAAATATTAATCTTGAAAAATGGAGTTTTAAATCTAAATCAAAACTTTTTGCCGATGTTTATGGCATTAAGGCACAGCTTAGAAAAAGGAGTGTGATGTAAAATGGCAGACCTTGATAAGAAAGAATATTATTATAACAGAGAGCTTAGCTGGCTTGAATTTAATATAAGAGTTTTAGAAGAAGCAGCCGATACTACAAATCCTATTTTGGAAAGATTTAAGTTTTTGGCTATTACTTCATCTAATATGGACGAGTTTTTTATGGTAAGAGTAGCAAGCCTTGTAACAGCACATTATTCCGGCTCAACTAAAAAAGACCCTGCCGGTATGACAGCTTTAGACCAGTTAAATGCAATTTCAGATAAGGTTCATAATATAGTCCAGCGTCAGTATAGCACACTTACAAAATCACTTATGCCTCAGCTTGAGTCAAATAATGTAAAGTTTGTAAAATATGAGGACCTTACAAAAGAGCAGAAAGATTATACAAAAACATATTTTAACACTACTCTTTTCCCTATTCTTACTCCAATGGCTATTGATAACAGCAGACCTTTTCCTCTTTTGGCAAATAAGAGCTTAAATATTATTGCTGAAATTAAAGAAGATGAAGAAAATGATTTTGCCGTAGTCCAAGTGCCATCAGTAGTGCCAAGACTTGTAAAACTTCCAAGTAAAGATGAAAAAGTTGAAATTATTTTCTTGGAAGATATAATTAAAAATAATATTGGAAAATTATTTACAGGCAGAGATATAATTTCAGCCCATTGTTTTAGAATTACAAGAGATGCTGACCTTGATTTTGACGAGGAAGAAGCAAGAGATTTGCTTAAAGAAATTGAAAATTCAATTAAGCAAAGAAAATGGGGCGAGCCTGTAAGACTTGAAATTGACAGCACAATTTCAGATTCTGCTCTTAAATTTCTTAAAGAACAGCTTGATGTTGAGGATAAGGAAATTTATAAGATTTCAGGCTGTATTGATTTAACGGTATTTTTTGCATTACCTGATTTAGTTAATAGAGCTGACCTTTGCGACCCACCAATGCCACCTGTTCCCGTTAAGGAATTTGAAGGCAGGGATATTTATGAGGTAATTAAGGAAAAAGATGTTTTAGTTCATCATCCTTACCAAAGCTTTGACCCTATAATTAATTTTGTTACAACATCTGCCAAAGATGAAAATGTACTTGCAATTAAGCAGACTTTATACAGAGTATCAGGAAATTCTCCTATTATAAAGGCTCTTATTAAAGCTGCAGAAAATGGCAAACAGGTTACGGTTTTAGTTGAACTTAAAGCTAGATTTGATGAAGAAAATAATATTAACTGGGCTAAAAAACTTGAAAAAGCAGGCTGCCATGTTATTTATGGTCTTGTTGGACTTAAAACCCACTGTAAACTCTGTCTTGTAGTAAGGAGAGAAGAAGAAGGCATTGTGAGATATTGTCATTTAGGCACAGGAAATTATAATGATAAAACTGCAAAGCTCTATACAGATATGGGACTTTTTACTTGTAATGAAAGTATAGGCAGTGATGTATCAGCATTATTTAATGTTCTTACAGGCTATGCAAAATCTCCAAATTGGAATAAAATTGCGGCAGCACCTACTGATTTAAGAGAAATGTTTGTAAGAAATATTGAAAGAGAAGCACTTAATGCCTCTTTGGGTAAACCTGCAAGAATTATAGCAAAAATGAATTCTTTAGTTGACACAGGTATTATTAAAGCTCTTTATAAGGCAAGTATGGCAGGAGTAAAAATTGACCTTGTGGTAAGAGGAATTTGTTGTCTTAAAACTGGAATTGAGGGCATAAGCGATAATATTACAGTAAGAAGTATTGTAGGCAGATTTTTGGAGCATAGCAGAATTTATTATTTTGAAAATGCAGGCAATCCTAAAATTTATCTTGCCAGTGCCGATTGGATGAGCAGAAACCTTAACAGACGAGTTGAAACAGCTTTCCCTATTGAAAGCCAAAAACTTAAAGAAAAGGTTATTGATATTATAAATACCACACTTTCAGATAATGTTAAGGCAAGAATACAGCAAAAAGACGGCAGTTACAAACATATTGATAAAAGGGGCAAAAAACCTTTTGCCAGCCAGATTGAATTTTACAAACAGGCTGAACAGGAATACAATGAATTTAAGAGTGTTGAAAATAAAGATATTTTCATACCAAATCTTGCCCACAATGAAGAATAGATAAATATTTTATAAGGACATCATAGTAAATGCTATGGTGTTCTTTTTTATTATGAGATATAATAGTGAAAATATTATTTGACATTCAATATATATTTATTGTTTTTCAATAAATATATATTGACAAACAATCATAATTCTGCTATATTAAAATCAGAGAGGTGATTATTATGTATAAAACTAAAGTGTCAAAGTTAACTGCAATTATTGTAAATATTATGTTTTATGGTGGCATATTGGCTTGTATTTTTGCTCCTTTGGGAATAAAAATTTATGGGTATGAAGGCGAAAATTATGTTATTCAAACAAGTATTGTACTATTGTCGGGAGTTTTTTCTGTTTATATTATGTATCAGCTAAAATGTATTTTTAAAACATTGTCCTGTGATAACCCCTTTGTAATTAGTAATGTGGCATCACTTGGTAAAATTGCTGTTGCGTCTTTTTTAATTGCTGTAGTCTATGTTGTAAAAGCATTTTTATTATTTACTATTGCGACCTTGGTTATAATTTTAATATTCATAATTACAGGACTAATTTGTCTTACTCTTATGAGTGTATTTACTGTGGCAATAGAGTTTAAAGAAGAAAACTCTTTGACTATATAATTGAGGTGTTAACTATGGCAATAATTATAAATCTTGATGTAATGATGGCAAAGCGAAAAATAGGTTTGGTTGAATTATCTCAAAAAATAGGTATAACTCCTGCAAACCTTTCAATTCTTAAAAATAACAAGGCTAGGGCAATAAGGTTTTCAACCCTTGATGAAATATGCAGGGCTTTGGATTGTACTCCTGGAGATATTATTGAATATGTGGAGGAATAAAATATGAAAAAAGGAATACGAGTTGTTATTGTTGTTATACTGATTATTTTTATAATAAAAGTTATTTCGATAAATGAGTTTAATATGTTTTATTTGTTTGGAATAAAAGATGAATGTATGAGTAAAAGTGAAATTATTGAATATGTTACAGAAAATCAAGAAAAGATTGAAACTGCTGCTTATGAATTCATAAATGATAACCCTAATGTTAATGGTCATATTACTGGAATGATTGATATTCCTGCTTGTGATAAAATTGTGGGAATAAACTTATATAATGGAAGATTTAATTTTGAATGTGGTGGCTATGGTATGGGTTCTGAAACAGGTTACGCAGGTTTTTACTATTTGTCATCGGGAGAAAAAATAGAAATAGATAAGGAAACAAATACTGCTGATATGACCCTGCTTGGCTATTTTATTAGTAGATATGAAGATATGAAATTCTATCCTGAAAATGACGGTTGGCGTTGGAAAGAGGAAAATGGAGATAACACAGTATATATCGAAAATATTGTTGGCAATTTTTATTATTACTTAGAGGAATATTAAGTATCTGTTTAATATATATTTTATAAGTTTTAAATTTTGCTTGTTTTATATAGTAAATTCTGGATATTTGGGTAAACTATGTAAAATAAGGAGGCTAATATATGAAAATAGTGGAAAATGAATTTATAAAATATATGGAAAAGTATGACAAATATCCTTTTAAAATTATTTTAGAGAATAAAGAGCATATTATAGGTTTAGGAGAGCCTAATTTTACAATTAAAATTAATAAAACTCCAACAATTTCAGACCTTTTAACAAGTACTTCCCTAACTCTTGGAGAGGCTTATATGAATGGTGAAATTGAAATTTTGGGAGATTTATTTTCTGTTCTTAATCTCTTTTTATCACAAATGGATAAATTTTCAACAGATACCAAAAAACTTAAAAAATTAATATTTACATCAATGTCAAAATCAAATCAGAAAAAAGAAGTTTCTTCTCACTACGATATAGGAAATGATTTTTACAAATTATGGCTTGATGAAACTTTAAGTTATTCCTGTGGTTATTTTAAAAATGAAAATGACTCACTATATAATGCTCAAATAAATAAGGTAGAGAGAATACTTGAAAAATTATATTTATCTGAAAATATGACTCTTTGTGATATTGGCTGTGGTTGGGGATTTTTGCTTATAGAGGCTTGTAAAAAATACAATATAAAAGGTGTTGGAATAACTTTAAGTAAAGAACAAAAAGAAAAATTTGAAGAAAAAATAAAAGAAGAAAATTTATCAGACAGATTAAAAGTAATTTTACTTGATTACAGAGATTTATATAAACTTAACCTAAAATTTGACAGAGTTGTAAGCGTAGGTATGATTGAGCATGTGGGTAGAGGAAATTATGAGGAATTTTTAAAATGTGTAAAATCCATATTAAAGCCTAATGGAGTATTTTTACTTCATTTTATAAGTGCTTTAAAGGAATATCCCGGAGACCCTTGGATAAAAAAATATATTTTTCCGGGAGGTGTAATTCCAAGTCTTAGAGAAATTATAAATATTGCGGGAGATTTAGACTTTTTTACAATAGATGTTGAAAGTTTAAGGCGTCATTATACTAAAACCTTACTTTGTTGGAGTGAAAATTTTAAAAGTAAAAGAAATGAAGTTGTAAAAATCTTTGATGAAAAATTTGCAAAATCGTGGGAGCTTTATTTAATTAGCTGTGCTGCCGCTTTTAATAATGGTGTTGTAGACTTGCACCAAATTTTATTTACAAATAATGTAAACAATAGCCTACCAATCCTTCGTTGGTACTAAAAAAAGCTGTCAAAAGACAGCTTTTTTTATATCATACTTTTAAGTTCGTCCTCGCTTATAAGACCTACCTTTGTATTT
>JBJFFW010000324.1:0-2052 GCA_051892075.1 Lachnospirales bacterium | reverse complement strand
ATGTCTTATTTTGAGTGCCCTACCTGCCATGAAAAACACTATATATTTGGAAAGACTAATATCGAAGAATTGGCAGCGAAATACAATATAAAGACGACAATTCAAATTCCAATTGACTCTAAACTGGCAACGGCTTGTGATGATGGAAAAATAGAGGAGTTGGATATAGACTGGTTGTCAGAACTGACAAAGAATTTATAAGTATAAGGCGACTTGATTGAAAGTGGTGTTTATTAAAATTTTGTAGCCCGTTGAGAATTGATTTTCTCAGCGGGTTATTTTTCACCCATTTTGCTATTTAACCTCCAGTTATTATTGAGGTTTTAAATATGAATAAGATTAAAAGTGCAGTAGCTCATTGTCATTAAATAAGTAAACTCTCTGATGAAGAATTACAGAATAAATATGACTTTTACATTGCCGAGAAAATACTAAATAAAATGCTTGAAACAGGACTTATTTCAGATGATTGATTAAACAAATTAGGAGCTGAAAACAAGCGTATTTTCTCACCTTTATTAGCCGAAACAACTTCATAATATTGCTGTTTTACGGGAATATGTTACCTACGGAAGGAGATGTGAAAAAATAAAAAGGATAACAAAAATTGATGATGTTACTAAAACAAAGCATAAGTTGCATATAGTAGCTTACTGCCAAGTTTTTCGGGATTGGAATACCAGCTTTTATCACTTGAAACACAAAAGGCATATTATGAAAGCTATATAAAAAGTAATCCTGAGTGTAAATGGCAAAATATAAGTGCATCACCTATCATATACATAAATACACTTTATGATTGCTATATGAAATATGAAAATATAGAGCTTGTATTAGAAAAGCTATAAGTCAAATTGCCAATGGTTTTGACTATAGCCAAAATTTTGCATCAATAAATTCAGAAACCATTAAAAATAATGCTGTTCTTGCACTTATAAACACAGAAAATAACGAGGAACTCTTAATTTGTATAAAGAAAGCGGTGTAGAAGTAAAATAATCTACACCGCTGGAACTGTGATTTTTATCAACCACACCAGTTGACAAAGAACCAAAATTTTAAGGTAAGAGCAATTTTTATTTTTATTCAAGAGTCAAATTAAATACTCCGTCTTTGCCATATTCACCTGTAATAGTGATTTTACTAAAGCCTTTGTTATTTAAAATACTTCTAATTTCATCAGCATTATTTATAATATAGCCATCGGTTTTAAAAGTAAAATTAGTTTGAGATTTTGCAAGGCCGTCTAAAATAAGTTTTTCAAGGTCTTCCTTACTTTTTACTGTAAGATTATTATAGTTTTGATAGTTATATAATGTAGCTGTGCAGCTTGGATAATTTTCTTTTTCCCAAGTGTAGGTTGATGAAATCATATCGTCTGTAACATTAAAGTAGTTGTATATTTTTTTATTGTTATTATTAGGAGCAGGGTCATCACTTGTAACATCAACATGATAGTAATCACCGTCAATTTTAACAATATTCCACATATGTCCAACTCCGTTTATACTACCTGTAACAAGCTGTGAATCTATACCTGCAAGTCGGCACATAAGCTGGAATGTATTTGCATAAGCCTCACAAATTCCCTGACCATTTCTTACAAAGCCTACAATACTATGAGCCTCTTTTGGTATATTATCTGTATCGGTAGGTCCATAAGAAAATGTAGAAACAATATAATCATGAATTGCAAGTTCATTTGCATAATCAGTATAGTTATCTCTTTTAATTTGATTTACTACATTGTTAAGAGCAGTAAAAATTTCTTTTTCTTCTATATCAAGTTTATTATAAAGACTTCTGTTTTCAGAAACTCTAATCATTTTATAATTAGGGTTATAGTCAAAATAATAAGTTACCTGTGAAAAATCCTTTTCAACAGAGCCTCTTGCTGATATTGCCACATCATAGCTTTTTAATTTCTGCAAGTCATATACTGAGGCATCAAATTCTTTAATATTAAGAGTAATAGAGTCAAGGAGATTTTTAATTGGGATTTACCAAAATGGTAAAAAACTTGCAACAGTTCAAAATTCTCATTTCATAAAG
>JBJFFW010000323.1:0-9085 GCA_051892075.1 Lachnospirales bacterium | reverse complement strand
CTATTTTCTATGTGTATAATTCAGAATCGCTACAATCAAGGTGTCATTAGTAATTTTTTTAAAATTGTATTGAAATTTAGCTTATTTTGGAGTAAAATGTACATATATTTCAAAGGGGGTAAAAGTTCTATGAAAGTTTTGTTTGTTGGCGGTGCAGGATATTTAGGCCGTAATATTTGTTATGCTTTATCTGATAATAATATAGAAGCTGTTGTAGTTGATACTGTTGAGGGTACTGATAGTTTTTCATTACCGGGTTGTTTCTTTTACAGAGCTGATATTACTGATAGAAATGCTATGAAAAAAATACTTGATGAGCATAAAGATATTGAAATTTGCATTAATAATGCTATGATTTCTGCCGTAGCTAATTCTGTTAAGCACCCTTATGATTTTTATCAGCAGAATGTTTCTAAAACTTTAGAATTTTTCCATTTATTAAAAGAAAGAGGTATTAAAAAGGTTATTTATTCTTCAACTGCCTCTGTGTATGATGATGTAAGAGGATATATGGTTACTGAACGCTCTCCGTTAAAGCCAAGAAGTCCCTTTGGAAGAAGTAAGTATATTATGGAAATGATACTTAAAGATTTTTGTAATGCTTATGATATGAAGTGTATAACTTTAAGATATTTTAATCCTATTGGTGCTGACCCTGAAACAAGGAGGGATTTGCCTTATAAAGCAGGCTCTAATCTTCTTGAAACTTTAGTTAAGCTTTTAATTAACGGCAAAGGTAAATTTACTATTATGGGTGATGACTGGGATACTAGAGATGGCACTTGTATTAGAGATTATATTCATGTTAGAGATTTGGCAATGGCTAATGCCAAGGCTGTTTTAAATTTTGATGAGGCTTTTGAAAGAGCAGGAATTGAATATACAAATTATTTGTCTTTAAATATTGGTTCAGGTGTTGATGTTACTGTAAAAGAATTTTTAATTGCCTTTGAAAATGTGACAGGAGAAAAGATAAATACTGTTGTAGGCGACAGACGACAGGGAGATATTGGAGGTTCTTATGCAAATATAGGACTTGCTAAGAGAACTATTGGTTGGACACCTCAATATACCATTGAGGATGCTATTTTTGATGTGCTTAAATATTATGATATTTAGAAGTTGTTTGTTATTTGCTCACAGATAATAAACAGTTATTTTAGTTCAAATTTGTGGGCAGAAAGCTATGGTTATAAATTATGAATAAAAGGTCAAGCAGGGTTTATGTACTGCTTATGGTGTTATCGGTTATAATGTTTTTTTCTTTTATAATAGATATGACAGTACCAAAATCCTATGATAATATAGATAGCAATGATACCGAAATAAATGAAAATAATGACGGTATTTTGCAGGTTGAAGAAGATACTGAAACAACTACCGAATTTGTTCCACCTACTCTTAACACTTTAAATAATGAAGAAAAAAACAGGGTGGAAAATTTTTATAAAAATACCGTATTTGTAGGCGACTCTATTATGCTTGGTTTTTCAACCTACGCCTCAAAAGAATCTTCACCTGAATTTGTTAAAAATCTCACTTTTCTTGCAGCAGCAAGCTATGGTGTAGATGCTGCCATTAATAATAAAGGGCTTATGTATAAAGGTCAGTCACAACCTGTTATAGATAGTTTATGTGAGATTAATCCCGATAAAATATTTATAAATCTTGGTGTTAATGAGTTAAACGGTGTGTCAGCGGAAAAAGTCGGTGCAAAATATGAAACTTTAATTAACAATATTCACGATAATCTACCTAATTCAAAAATTTATGTTTTAGGTGTAAATTATTTTGTAAAGGGTAAGGAAACTGATACTTACAACAATGCAGGCATTAAAGCATATAACGATTATTTAAGCCACAATGCCACAAAATGGGATGTTACATATCTTGATATAGTAAGTAAGCTTGTGGATAGTGAGGGTTATTTGCCTGCAGAGTTATCAAGTGATAACAGAATTCATCTTAATGATAATGGTTATATATTATGGGTAAATTACTTGGAGGAATTGGCTCTTAGTAATTTTGAATAGGAAAGGATTTTATTATGAAAAAATTATTATTTGCAATATTAACTGCAGGTGTTTTATTAACAGGCTGTGGAAGTGATACAAAAGAAGAAATGAAACAGTTTACAAGTGAGTCTGCAAATGAAAGTGCTGAAAATTTATATACTGCCCTTTCAGCTTTAAGTACTACTAATTTTACAAAACTTGATGATACTATGATTGAAAATTATTATGGAATTAGTGTAAGTGATTTATCTGACTATGTATTTGCTCAGGCTGATGACCCTACTTCAGCAGAAATGATTATAATTGTAAGAGGAAATGCTAATTCAGATTTAACAGTTTATAAAGAAAATATTGAAAATGTTATTTCACAGAAAACTGATGAAATGACAAATTATAATGAACCTGAACAGGTTGAGCTTTTAGAAAATGCAAAAGTAAGAGTTGAAACTAACGCAATGTATGTAGTTGTAGGTGATAATGCCGATATGATGGCTGAAACTATAGAAAACGGTTTAGGGTTATGATTTTTAGCAGTATAGAATTTTTGTTTTTCTTTCTGCCTATTGTTCTCATACTTTATTACATACTGCCTTTAAAAGCTAAAAATGTCGTGCTTTTATTATCAAGCCTTTTATTTTATAGCTGGGGAGAGCCTGTGTATGTAATACTTATGATTTTATCGTCAATAGCAGGATATATACTTGGCTTATTAATTGATAGAGAAAGCAAGTCCTTTAAAAAGAACTTGCTTCTTTGTGTGTCTGTAATTATAAATTTGGGTATTCTTGGATTTTTTAAATATGCCAATTTTATAATTGATATTGTAAATAATTTTGGCTTTACCATTAAGCCATTAAATTTGGCTCTGCCTATTGGTATAAGCTTTTTTACATTTCAGATTTTAAGCTATGTTATAGATGTTTACAAAGGTGAAATTAAATCTGAAAAATCACTTCTTGTACTTATGACCTATGTTTCAATGTTTCCTCAGCTTATAGCAGGACCTATTGTAAGATTTCAAACTGTTGCAAAGCAAATGAGAAAGAGAGAAATTTCTTTTAATAATTATACTATAGGTTTAAGAAGATTTTTAATGGGTCTTTTTAAAAAGGTTATTATTGCAAACAATATTGGGATTTTGTGGGAAAGTATTAAAGGCTTAGATATGTCTACCCTATCTTTAGGATGCAGTTGGCTTGGTGCAATAGCATTTTCATTACAGCTCTATTTTGATTTTAGCGGTTATGGTGATATGGCTGTTGGTATGGGTAAAATCCTTGGTTTTGATTATAATGAAAACTTTAATTATCCATATATTGCAAAATCTATAACTGATTTTTGGAGAAGATGGCATATATCCCTTTCAACTTGGTTTAGAGATTATGTATATATTCCTCTTGGTGGTAACAGAAAGGGAAATTTAAGACAAATTTTTAATATTTTAGTTGTATGGTCTTTAACAGGACTTTGGCATGGTGCAGCTTGGAATTTTGTGCTTTGGGGTGTATATTACGGCGTGCTTTTAATATGCGAAAAATTTGTGTGGGGTAAATTTTTAAATAAATTACCTGCCCTTTTTCAGCATATTTACACTCTTTTAATAGTTGTAACAGGCTTTGCTATTTTTGCCCTTGATGATTTTAATATGCTTAAAAAATATTTAAGTGTAATGTTTTTAAATTCAAATGGTATTTTATTTGACAATGAATTTTTGTTTAATATTTTAAATTATGGATTTATACTTTTAATTGGAGCTATTGTTTCAGCACCAATTTATAAAATAATAAGAGAAAAAAATAAATCTAACATATTAACAGTTGCATTTTATTTAATAGGCTTCATTCTTTCAACAGCCTATCTTGTTAATTCAAGTTACAATCCCTTTTTATATTTTAGGTTTTAGGAGGCGGCATAATGAAAATAACTTCTGTTTTAATAACAGCTTTGGTAATTTTTGCTATTATAGGCTTTTTGATTATGCCAAAGAATAATTTTTCAGAAAATGAAAACAGAAACCTTCAAAAATTCCCAAAATTTAATATTGAAAATATTGTAGAGGGAAAATTTACCTCTGATTTAAACAAATATTTACAGGACCATTTTCCACTTCGAAATAGTTTTATAAAAATTAAGACAGTTTTTGAAAAGGATATTTTAAGAGAAAAGTTAATTAATAATATTTATGTTTGTAATGATGATTATTTAATAGAAAAATATGAAAAGCCAAAAAATATGGATAAAATTATTGATACTTTTAATGAATTTGACAAAAACACAAACATTAAGCCTGACCTAATGCTTGTGCCTACAGCTTTTACTGTTTTAGAGGATAAACTTCCATATTTTGCCCCAAAGGGTGAACAGCTAAAAGACTTGGAAAAATATTATTCTTTAGTAACTCTAAATACTATAGATACTTACACTCCTTTATATGAAAATAAAGATAATTATATTTTTTACAGACTTGACCACCACTGGACAAGTAACGGAGCTTATATAGGTTATGTTGCCTATTGCAATAAAAAAGGCATTAAACCTGTAGATAAATCAGAATTTAGTATTGAAAAGGTATCAGAGGATTTTAAAGGAACAATTTATTCAAAACTTAATGATAATAAAATAGAGGCAGACACCATTTTATCTTACAATAAAAACTATAATATTACCGTAAAATACGATAAAGAAACTACAAACAGTCTTTATGCTCCAAAATATTTAGAGGGAAAAGACAAATATTCTTATTTTTTAAATAATATAAATAGCTTTATTGAAATTACAAATAATGATATTAATACAAATGATGAACTTGTTATTGCAAAGGATAGCTATGCTAATTCAATGATACCTTTTCTTGTAAATCATTACAAAAAAATATATGTTTTCGACCCAAGAAGTTACAAAGGCTCTATAAGTGAATTTGCAAATTCTAATGGAAATATTAAGGATATTCTTATTTTATACAATATGAACACTATTGATAATGACACCGGAGTAAATATGATATATTAGTCGGGGACTTTGTCCCCGACACCCCTACTAGCTTTTTGAAAAAGCTAGGCAAAAACTTTAAAAAGGGCATTAACCCTTGGTTAATCCTTGCAGGTTTATTACAGTTTAGTTTTATTAATTATAATTTAAAGGTTTATGTTAATTTTAAAGGGCGACCACTGGTCGCCCCTACAATATATTTTTTAATTATAACATAGCTAGCCAAAACCATTGTTCTTGTAGGGGCGATTAGTAATCGCCCACAAATTATTACCTATCACTTATTACCTATTATTTCATACAGCATATCCACACTATCAACTATATAATCAGCACCTTCTAAACACTCAACTCCTCTAAATCCCCAAGTAACCCCAATAGTTATAATACCAGCATTTTTGCCTGTAGCAACATCAACATCAGAGTCCCCAACAAAAATTGCATTTTCCCTTTTACTATTAAGAATTTCAAGGCAATAATCAACACTATCCGGTTCAGGTTTTTTTCTTCTTTTTTCCAAATCAGCACCAACTACAGCCCCTATAGTATCTTTAAAAAAGAAATTGCAAATATTTTTTGCAGCCAAATCAGGCTTATTTGTTACAACTCCAAGTTTATAGCCCTTATTTTTTAATTTAAAAAGCATATCACAAATTCCATCATAAGGAGTAGTTTTATTATGCAAATTTTTATTATAATACTCTTTAAAAATTCCTAAAGCATCTTCCCACTTATCTTTCATATTTTCAGACAAAGCTCTTTTAATTAGCATATCTGCTCCATTACCTACAAATTTTTCAATTTCCTCCACACTTCTTTTTGGACAACCAAATTTTTCTATAGCATAATTTGCAGCATCAGCCAAATCCAAAAGACTATTTATTAAAGTTCCGTCTAAATCAAACAACACAGTATTTTTCAAATTAATCACCTCAATTATTAGTATAACATATAATAAAATATAATCAAAGGGGGATTTACAAAATGAAATATGTTGTAGATGGCGGTAAAGAGCTTAATGGAGAGGTTAAAATAAGCGGAGCTAAAAATGCCGTACTGCCAATTTTGGCAAGTTTGGTATTAGTTGGTGAGTGTCAGCTTAAAAACATTCCAAAATTAAGTGATGTAGCATACACAGAAGATATTTTAAACCATATTAAATTTAGTAATACTATTCCCTTTGACCTTTCAAATAAAATGAGAAGCTCCATATTATTTGTAGGTTCAATGCTTGGAGCAAGGGGAGAAGTTACTATATGTTATCCCGGTGGTTGTCAAATAGGCAAAAGACCTGTAGATATGCACATTTCTGTATTAAGAAAACTTGGAGCAGAAATAAAGGTAAATGAAAATATTATAATAGCAAAGGCAAAAAAGTTAAAAGGCTGTAAAATAAAACTTCCTTTTGTAAGTGTGGGAGTAACAGAAAATATTATACTTGCTTCAGTTTGTGCTGAGGGAGTAACAGTAATTGAAAATGCAGCCATAGAGCCTGAAATATATGACCTTATTTCATTTTTAAATATGTGCGGAGGAAATATTAAATCTAAAGGACGGACAATTTATATTAAAGGAGTAAAAAAACTAAATCCTATAACCTATAATATTATGCCTGACAGAATTGAAGCTGTAACCTATATTTTAATGGGAGCTATAACAGGAGGAGAGCTTTTTATAGAAAATATAAAACCAAGCTTAATTTCAAATCCTATTAAAATTTTAAAATCTATGGGAATAATTGTAAAAGAAACAGACACAGGACTTTATATTGACTCTCCAAAAAGACTAAAAGCAATTCATCACTTTCAAACCTCACCTTATCCGGGTATTCCAACAGATATTCAGCCACAACTTTCTTCTGCATTATGTGTTAGTGAAGGTGTTTCAAAGGTTAAAGAAAATATTTTTTCAAACAGAACATCACACATTGAGGAGCTTAACAAAATGGGAGCTGATATAATAAAATTATCAGAAAAAGAATATATAATAAATGGTGTAAAAAATCTAAATCCATCTCATATTAACGCCTATGATTTAAGAGGAGGAGCCGCCCTTGTATGTGCAGCCTTAAAGGCAGAGGGAAAATCTATAATAGAAAATACACACCACATAAAAAGAGGATACGAGCTTTTTACAGAAAAAATTAAACTTATTGGAGGAGATATTAAAGAAATACCATAAAAAAAGGCTGATTACAGCAAAAACTGTAATCAGCTATATAGAAAAGAGCTATGCAAATGGTAACATTAATTTTTTTTATGCTGATGGAAAAAGATGATTCATAGCTCTTAACTATCTCTTTGTATTTATATAATACCACTTTCTATGTCCAATAATATGGTCTTTTAGTGATAATTTTAATTTTTTTGCAAATATTTTTCAAGTGTTTTTCTTACAGCTCCCCTACCCTCTATAAGTTCTAAAAACATTTCCTCTATTTTATTTCCTATTCCACAATCATAAAGGTCTATACCGAAAATGTTTGAATTTGACAAAATATCTTTAAGCTCTCCATTATAAGAGGATTTATCTCCTAAGATAATATTTTTAAGTTTATCTTTAAGGGTATCAAGCATAGGGTCCGGAGAAATTTCAAATTCATTTCCCTTATCATCTATTCCAAGAAGATATCTGCACCAGCCTGCTATAGTAAGAGGAATAAATGTAAGATTAGAGGCATCGCCATATTTTTTAACATAGGATTTTATTGTTTCTCCATATCTTATACCCACTTTTTGAGAAGTATCTGTTGCAATTCTAAAAGGTGAATCAGGTATATTAGGATTAGTTAATCTCTCATTTATTACCTCATCAATAAATTCTGAAGGTGATATAATCTCAGGGTCAATAACTACTGGCAAACCCTCTTTATAGCCAATATTTTCAACTAAAGCTTTAAGATTTTCATCTTTCATTTCATCAGATATTAATTTATATCCTAAAAGACAACCATAAACTGCTAAGGCTGTATGAAGTGGATTTAGGCAGGTTGTAACCTTCATTTTTTCAACTTTATTTACTGTATCTCTATCTGTCATATACACTCCCACTTTTTCAAAAGGAGGTCTGCCATTAGGAAATTTATCTTCTATTACAAGATACTGAGCTACTTCTGCATTTACAAAGGGTGCTATATAAGTATTTTTATCTGTTATTATTATATCCATATCTTCTAAGCCTAAATCTTTAAGTTCTGAATAAACTTTTTCCGATGGTCTTGGTGTAATTTTATCAATCATAGTTAAAGGATAAGATACTTTTTTATCATCACTAATATAATCTATAAAAGCCTTATCTACAAAACCAAGTTCCAACCAATTTTTTGCTATATCGCAAATGGCAGATTTTAATTTTTCACCATTGTGAGAACAATTATCCATAGAAACTAAAGCAACAGGCTCTTTTGAATATAAATATCTTTCATAAAGAAGTGCTGTAACTTTAGCCATAACAGATAATGCCTTTTCAGGTCCATTTTTAATATCTTCTTTAATATAAGGAAGATACTCACATTTTGAATTTTTTAGGGCATATCCTTTTTCTGTAATTGTAAAAGAAACAATTTGCAATTTATCACATTTAAAAATATTTTTTAATCTTTCAAAATCATCATTTGTTTTTAATGCTTCACATAAAGAGCCTAAAACCGATTTATTTATTTCACCCCTAGAATTTAACATAACAGATAAAACAAGATTATCATAAGGCTTATATATCTTGTCAATTACCTCAAAATCAAAGGCTTCAACACAAACTATACCCTTATCAATATAACCCTTTGATATAAGTTTATCACAAATTCCTCCAATAAAAATTCTAAATATATTTCCAACTCCAAAATGTACCCATATTGGTTCATTAATGGTATTATATCTTACTTTTTCTATATGATAATTTGGCAAAGATATATTTTTTTCATTCCAAAACTTTTCATTTTTAATACTCTGTAAGTCTAATTTCATATTAACCTCCAAAATTTCATAAAATTACCTACAGATATTATCTCTTAATACAAGTATTTTATACTAAAAAATCACCCTTATATAAACAGGATGATTTTAATATTTTTATTTAACACAACT
>JBJFFW010000322.1:0-2065 GCA_051892075.1 Lachnospirales bacterium | reverse complement strand
CACCCTGTAAATCTCCTCCATAGAAATTACACACATCCATATTTTCCACAGGAGAATTCCAATCCTTTACCTGCTTTGATGTAACTCCAAGATAGGCATACTCATTAGATAAAACATCATTTGTTTTATCCCCGTTATAAAATCTGTCAACATAAATCTGGTACATTACCGCACCCTTTGCCCAATCAGGTGTTTTGAAATCAGGAATAACAGAAAAATTAAAATCATAATTTATATTTTTAACAAGCCCCTGCTTATTATAAAAATATTCTCTATTATCTTTTAGTATCTTAAAATAATAATTAATCTGACTATCCTTTCCTACACTGACGCTGCCTGTATAAAAATCAAAACGGTCCTTTGAACAGTCTTTTTTCATTTCAAATTCTTTATTATCATAAACAAAATATACAAAATCCACATTATTTCTGCCTGTTCTGATTTTTATATTAATAATATTTTCACTATCAGAAGAAAACACAGTTCTGTATTCATCAGTTTCATCAGCAAAAATTGCATCTATATTCAAATAATTAAATTCTATATCAGATAAAAGCATAATTCTGTCAATATAGCTTTTATTTATCATAATATATCACCCACCTTTTTTTAATTATACCCCATAATAAAAAATCAGTCAACAAAAAGGTATGATGTTTTGTCAAAAAAAACTATTTCTTACTGATTACATCATAATTATATTTAGGCAATAAATAGTTGGATTTATCAATAAAATTAGACAAAAAGTATTATATTACCTCAAATCCCCTTATAATTATATATTTTTTTCATCAGACAATGTATTTAATAAAACAAAAAGGACCAAACTTATGTATAACACAAATTTTAGTCCTTTTAGAATTTTATAATCTTATTGACTTTAAATTATTATAAAGTCTTAATTGTATCCATAATATAATCAGCAAGTTCAGCACTTGTGCAACCGTCATCATGACCTGTAATCTTAATTTTCTTTTCAGTCTGAGTACAAATATCAAGAGCTTTATCAAGCTTTTCAGCCTTATCACCATAACCAATATGAGCTAAAAGCATACTTGCAGCTCTTATAATTGAACAAGGGTCAGCATATTTATCTCTGCCTTCTTCAACCATTCTAGGAGCTGAACCATGAATAGCCTCAAACATTGCATACTTCTTACCCATATTAATAGAACCGGCTGTACCTACACCGCCTTGGAATTCGGCAGCCTCATCAGTAATAATATCACCATAAAGATTAGGAAGTACAACAACCTTAAAGCCCTGTCTTCTCTTAGGGTCAATAAGCTTAGCTGTCATAATGTCAATATACCAGTCATCAGTTTCAATGCCAGGATATTCCTTAGCAATTTCCTTAAATGTATTTAAGAACTTACCGTCAGTAGTCTTAATAATATTAGCCTTAGTTACACAAGTAACCTTACCCTTATTATTCTTCTTTGCATAATCAAAAGCAGCTCTTATAATTCTTTCAGTACCATCAGTAGTAGCAACTGTAAAGTCAAAAGCTAAATCATCATCAACTTCAAAACCCTTAGAGCCTAAAGTATAAGAACCCTCTGTATTTTCTCTGTAGAAAGTCCAGTCAATGCCTTCTTCAGGAATTCTTACAGGTCTTACATTAGCAAAAAGGTCAAGTTCCTTTCTCATAGCAACATTTGCAGATTCAATATTAACCTTGTCACCTGCTCTTGGAGTAGTAGTAGGTCCTTTTAAAATAACAGGACATTCTTTAAGCTCAGCTAAAACATCATCAGGAATAGCCTTGCCTGCAGCAATTCTATTTTCAATAGTAAGTCCGTCAATAACCTTAAATTCTATTTTACCACTTTTTACTTCATCACTTAAAAGAAATTCAAGTATTCTCTGAGCCTGAGCAGTAATTGCAGGACCAATACCGTCACCACCACAGATACCTATTTTAATAACAGGTAATTTTTCAAAGTCGATAAAATCCTTATCTTCCTTCATTCTTTCAACTCTTGCAAGCTGTTCTTCAATTAATTTGCCAAATTTTTCTTTTGCAATCTCAATTTTGTTCACTTTAAATTTCCTCCGCTGTATT
>JBJFFW010000321.1:0-2073 GCA_051892075.1 Lachnospirales bacterium | reverse complement strand
TTTTCTAAGGCTTTTAGGAATAAATCACCACTACAATCAAGGACAAAAGGCACCATAAATTTATCTGCAATATCAGCATAAATACTATTTCCCAAACTTTTTGGCACACTTCCTGATAATACTAAAATATATGGATTTTTAATTTTATTAAGCAACAAATTAATATGATTTTCAGAAATATTAGGACCTTTTCCATTAATTTCAGTTATGATTTTATCCTTAATTTTAATGTTAATTCTTGAATTTTCCTCTATTTCCAAAAAATCATTATCTATATCCATTTTATTAAGCTGTGAAATAATTTCTTTTCCCGTAAAACCACCTAAAATACCTACAGCACAGCTTTTTACACCTAAATTTTTCAAAACCCTTGAAACATTTATGCCCTTTCCACCTGCTATAGTTTTTTCATATAATGTTCTGTTGGTTGCTCCAACTTCTAAATCCTCTATTCCAACTATATAATCAATAGATGGATTTAAAGTAAGTGTATAAATATTTTTCTCCATATAATCACCCCTTAATTTTATATAACTAAGAATTAATTTTTAAAAAAATAGGAACAGCAAAGCCATTCCTATTAATTAAATCATTTTAAAATCTAAAAAAACTTCTTATTTTACCCATAATTGTACCGTCATCAACATCATCTTCTGTTTGATATTCAACAAACTTACCTGTACCAACAGCAACACAGCTTACAGGGTCATCAGCAATAACACATTTAATACCTGTTTTTTCCTCAATAACTTCATTTAAGCCAGAAAGGAGAGAGCCTCCTCCTGTCATTACAATTCCTCTGTCTGAAATATCACTTGAAAGCTCAGGAGGAGTCTGTTCAAGAACATATCTTACAGCATCTACAATAGCAGTAACACTTTCATTTAAAGCCTCATAAATTTCATCAGAAGTAACAGTAATATTCATAGGCAAGCCTGTAGTAATATTTCTGCCTTTAATATCAAGTGAAGTTTTAGGTGTGTTTTTGCAGGCTGTACCAATAATAATTTTAAGGTTTTCAGCAGTAACCTCACCAATTAAAATATTATGTTTTTTTCTCATATATCTTCTTATGGCATCATCAAAACTGTTGCCTGCAACCTTAATAGAGGCACTTACAACTATTCCTCCAAGAGAAATAACTGCAATATCAGTAGTACCACCGCCAATATCAATAATCATACTGCCACAAGCTCTTGAAATATCAAGTCCTGCACCAATGGCAGCAGCAATAGGTTCTTCAATAATATAAACCTGTCCTGCTCCTGCATTTCTTGTAGCTTCCTCTACAGCTCGTCTTTCAACATCAGTAACCTTACTTGGCACACAAACGGCAATTTTAGGTTTTTTCATCCAATGCTGTCCAACGGATTTTTCAATAAAATATCTTATCATTCTTTCTGTTATTTCAAAATCAGAAATAACACCATCTCTTAATGGCTTAATAGCTATAATATGGTCGGGAGTTTTGCCAAGCATTTTTCTTGCTTCCTCACCAATGGCAACAATAGTTTTTTTCTGTTCATCTACTGCCACAACAGAAGGCTCCTGTAATACAATGCCCTGTCCCTTACTATATATAATTACACTTGCTGTACCTAAGTCAATGCCTATATCATTTCCGGTTAACATAACTTAGCTCTCCTTTTCTTCCGCATTTTCCTTTTCTTTAACGGTAATTTTAATCTGGTCAATTCTGTTTTTATCTTTATTAATTATCTCAAATTCAGCTTCACTGTCATTAATAATCTCTCCAACTTCAGGAAACCTGTCTACAAGGGCAATAACATAGCCACCAATAGACTCTACATCTTCATTTTCAAAATCAGTACCCAAAGCCTCATTTACATCATCAAGCTTGGCACTTCCCTCTACAATAAAGACATTTTTATTTATATTAACAATTTCTTCTTCATCATCTCTTGTTTCATCTAAAATATCTCCAACAATTTCTTCGATTAAGTCCTGAATAGTAACAATACCTGCAGTACCACCATATTCATCTAAAACTATAGCCATAGAAATTGACTCTCTTTTCATTTCACCAAAGAGAGCTGAACATTTTTTAGATTC
>JBJFFW010000320.1:0-2073 GCA_051892075.1 Lachnospirales bacterium | reverse complement strand
TACTGATATTCTTAAACAGAATGAACTTCATCATTTCTATGAAATTTATCCTGAAAAGTTTAATAACAAGACAAATGGTATTACTCAGAGAAGATGGCTTGGTCATGCAAATCCAAAGCTTGCTAACTTAATTTCTTCTAAGATTGGTGATGGCTGGTATAAGGATTTATCACTTCTTAAAAAGATTGAGCCACTTGCAACTGACAGAGCTTTCCAGAAAGCATTTATGGATATTAAGCGTCAGAATAAGATTGAGCTTGCTAATTATTTCAAGGCTACAATGGGTATTGAAATTAATCCTGATTCTATTTATGATATTCAGGTTAAAAGACTTCACGAATACAAAAGACAGCTTCTTAATATCTTACATGTAATGAGCCTTTACAATAAGTTAAAGACTAACCCTGGTCTTGATATTGTACCTAGAACATTTATCTTTGGTGCAAGAAGTGCGGCAGGTTACAGAAGAGCTAAGCTTATTATTAAGCTTATTAATTCTGTTGCTAATGTTGTAAATAATGATGAAACTATTGAAGGCAAGATTAAGGTTGTATTTGCTGAAAACTATAGAGTTTCTCTTGCAGAAAAACTTATTCCTGCTGCTGATGTTTCTGAACAGATTTCTACAGCAAGTAAGGAAGCATCTGGTACAGGTAATATGAAGTTTATGCTTAATGGTGCTTTAACAATGGGTACTCTTGATGGTGCTAATGTTGAAATTAAAGAAGAAGTTGGCGATGACAATATCTTTATTTTCGGTATGAAGGCTGATGAGGTTATTGCTGAATACGGCAAGAACGACTATAATCCATGGGATATTTATAATATGAATTCTGATGTTAGAGCTGTTATGAATATGCTTATTAATGGTACTCTTGATGAAAATACTGAATTATTCAGAGAAATTTATGATTCATTATTAAATGGCTGTAATGGCAACAGAGCTGACGAATACTTTGTACTTAAAGACTTTGCTGCTTATGCTGAAGCTCAGGATAAGCTTGATAAGGCTTACAGAAACAAAGAAAAGTGGGCTGAAATGGCTATTAAGAATGTGGCTTGCAGCGGTAAGTTCTCATCTGACAGAACTATTAAGGAATATGCAGATGAAATTTGGGGTTTAAAGCCTTGCCATATTGAAATGTAATTTAATATAGTTTTAAAGGATATGTGTGAGAAAATTATACATATCCTTTTTTATTTAATTGACATAATATTCCTCTTATGATAAAATGGTCTTGATATAAAGACAAATATTTATAGGTGTTCAATTTTTATTGAAATAATAGGGAAACAGGTTAAAATCCTGTACGGGACCGCCGCCGTAATAAGTAAGCTTTACTATTCACTTTGGTTACACAGGGGAAGGATAGTAGAATAAGCGTTTGAGCTTTTAGTCGGAAGACCTGCCTATAAATCAGCCAATATTGGCGAAATACATTGCTGTCGGACTAGCAGTCGGTGTACATATTAAGCTTTGGATACAAGGCTTTATATCGTATGCCTAAAAAATTTTTTAGGCTTTTTTTATTGTATTCAAAGTAATTTAGGAGGAATATTTTATGAACAAAATTGAAAGAATTGTTGTTTTGCTCTCTTTTGTTTTTGCTCTTACCTTTGGTGTAACACAAGGCGTATTTGCAATGCACATTTACGAGGGTTTTTTACCTGTAACCCATTGTGTTGTATGGGGCATTTTATGTGTGCCATTTTTAGTAATGGGTTTTATAAGTATAAAAGGCATTATATCCAAACATAGAAAGGCTATTATACTTTTAGCTATGGTTGGTGCCTATGCTTTTGTACTTTCATCACTTAAAATCCCAAGTGTTACAGGCTCATCATCACACCCAACAGGTACAGGTTTAGGTGCTGTACTTTTTGGACCAAGTATTATGAGCGTACTTGGAATTATTGTACTTTTATTTCAGGCAATTTTACTTGCCCATGGTGGACTTACAACTTTAGGTGCAAATACCTTTAGTATGGCTATTGCAGGCCCATTTTTAAGCTATTTTGTTTTTGTAATTTGTAAAAAACTTAAAGTAAATAAGCTTGTATCAGTATTTTTAG
>JBJFFW010000319.1:0-2080 GCA_051892075.1 Lachnospirales bacterium | reverse complement strand
AATCGTCTCTTTAACACAAAATGGTTGATTTACCTTTTAAAATAGTTTATAATATCACAAATACTTTTGTGAGGAGGCAATTTCAATGACAAAAAGGTTTAAAAGACCAATCGCATTTATGCTGGCGGTCATTATGGCTATGACGCTTAATCTGCCAAGCGGCACATCGGGCATATTTGACTTTGTTAAGAGGGTAAATGCGGCAACAATTACGGCTACACAGCCGACAAATGGCGACGGCAGCTCGTCAAGTCCGTATCAAATCGGTACGGCAGGAGAGCTTTTATGGTTTGCCAACCAAGTAAACAGCGGAAGTACAAGTATTTGCGGAAAGCTTACTGCTGATATTAACTTATCGCATATAGGCAGTTGGACGCCTATTGGTAATTCTGATAATAAATATGCAGGTACCTTTGATGGTAATAATTATACTATCAAAAATATGTCAATTACTGAGCAGGGTAATTATTCGGGCTTGTTTGGATATACCAGTGGTGCGACGATAAAAAATATTAAAATCACAGGTAATATCACCCTTACCACAACAAGCTATACAGAGGGCTATGGAAGTATTGTGGGCGGTGCGTTAAATACTAATATTACCAACTGTCACAGCAGTGTAAATGTAACTATATCAGAGAATAGTACAAATGATAGCTCCGACAGTAACTATATAGGACACATTGGCGGTATTGTGGGACAGGTGCTTGACCCTGTGGGCACAGTATCTAACTGCAGCTATTCTGGTACTATTGAGCTTAATGACAAACCTGTAAATGTTGCGGCAGGTATTGCTGCTTATTGCTCATACAATTCTTCACCAACTATTACAAACTGCAGCTTTACAGGCTCAATCAACAGTACCAATACCAATACAATAATATTAGGCGGTATTCTTGGTTATATAAACTCAAGATACAGTATAAACTTAGCTAATTGTTTATCAGCAGGTACAATCACTAAAACAGGAAGTACCAGCACAAACGGTTTGGTTATTGGTCAGATAAACAACGGATATGGCAATAATTGTGTAAAAAATAATTATTATTTATCTTCATCAGTAAGTGGTGTTGGTTCAATATCAGGCACTCCAACAACTACTCCTGCAACAGCCTGCACCACAGATGAGCTTAATAGTGGTAAAATTTGTTATTTGCTTAATAATGGTGTAACAAATGGCACACAGGCTTGGTATCAGACAATAGGTACAGATAATTTACCTATGCTTGAGGGTGATACTGTATATTATGATGCAAGTGCAAACCCTCAGTATTATAACATTGTTGAGGCTGAGGTGCCTGAGGGTGACGGCAGCGCAGCCAATCCATATCAGATAGCAAACTACACTCAGCTTGTATGGTTCCAGGAGAAGGTTGACGGCGGCGAGTATACAGCAAATGCTGTGCTTACAAAAGATATTACCGCAAATAAGAACCTGTTAGATGGAAAAGGCGAGGTATCAGGCACCCCTAAGTATACATGGACTCCTATAACCCAGAATTCAAACAACTACAACAATAGGTACAGAGGTATTTTTGACGGTCAGAAACATACCATAAGTGGTTTATATGCACCTTATAATGGTTATAAGTGGAATTATGGATTGTTTGGTAGAGCAGATGGTACAATAAAAAATGTATTCATAACCGACAGTTACTTTGGCGGTTCTGACTGTATATATTCATCCTCCTTTGCAGGTTCTGGCTTTAATAGCTGTGTTATAGAAAACTGCGGAAGTGACGCTGTTGTTGTTGGCAGTATGTATTGTGGAGGAATTGCAGGCGATAATACTGGTAAAGTTAATAACTGCTATTTTGCAGGTAAAATGAATGCTGATACTACTTATTCAAATGCAATAATTGGTGAATATACTAATAGAGGTACCTTAACAAACTGCTATTATTTAGATGGCTGTGGTGCAACCTCTAATCACGCTTCATCAATGACAGAAGCACAGTTTGAATCAGGTGAGGTGTGCTATGGTCTTAATAATGGTGTAGTAGACGGTACACAAACATGGTATCAGACATTGGGCACAGATAAGTACCCAAGCTTTAGCGGTGGTATTGTATATAAAGGA
>JBJFFW010000318.1:0-2086 GCA_051892075.1 Lachnospirales bacterium | reverse complement strand
GTATGAATGTTGAAGAATACTTAGAACAGATTATGAATATTTAAAAAAATGACAGTATAAAAATTGGTGAAGTAAAAATATTCATGCGTATGTCCTGACTAAAGGTGCATTTTAATTGACTTTATTTTTTGGCTGTAGTATAATAATTCTATATATAATTATAGAAAGGTGATGCAGAATGGATATTAATAATCTTATTCTTGAAATATTGGAAAAAAACGGACGAGCCAGTATTGAGGATATGGCTGTTATGCTTGGCAAGTCTACTGATGATATAGCCGCGGCAATGGATGAAATGGTGAAAAATAAAGTAATCTGCGGTTATACAACCCTTGTTAATTGGGAAAAGACTGACAGAGAATATGTAACAGCAATGATAGAAGTTAAGGTTACACCTCAAAGAGATCAGGGATTTGAAAAAATAGCTGAAAGAATATATGGATTTGATGAAGTTAAGGCAGTTTATCTTATGTCAGGTGCTTATGATTTACTTGTTATGATGGAAGGCAAAAACATTATGGAAATATCAGGCTTTATTTCTAATAAACTTTCTACTCTTGAATCTGTATTATCTACGGCAACTTATTTTGTTCTTAAAAAATATAAGGATCATGGTGTAATCATTGAAAAAAATGACGATGAAGATGAAAGGATGATTGTTTCGCCATGATTAGTGATAAACCAATGAAAGCTGAAGATTTTATAAATGATAAAGTCAGAGATATGCCTTTTTCGGGTATTAGAAGATTTTTTGACCTTGCAAGTGAAATGGAGGGTGTTATTTCTCTTGGTGTAGGTGAGCCTGATTTTTATACTCCTTGGGCTATAAGAGAAAGAGCTATTTACTCTCTTGAAAAAATTAGAACCTGTTATAGCTCCAATTCAGGACTTTTGGAACTTAGAAAGGCTATTTCAGATTATTTATATAAATTTATAAACTGTAAATATGACCCAAGACACGAAATTCTAGTAACAGTAGGTGCAAGTGAGGCTATAGATCTTGCCTTTAGAGCAATGTTAAATCCGGGAGATGAAGTTATAATTCCTGAGCCTTGTTATGTAAGCTATAAACCTTGTGTAGAGCTTGCTGATGGTGTTGCTGTTACTGTAAATACAAAGGCTGAAAATGAATTTAAGCTTGTGCCTGAAGATATTATTCCTTATATTACTGATAAAACTAAAATTTTACTTTTAGCTTTCCCTAATAACCCTACAGGAGCAATTATGGAAAGGGAAGATTTGGAAAAAATTGCTGATGTAGTAAGGGATAAAAATATTATTGTAATATCTGATGAAATATATGGAGAACTTACATACGGTGGCAAAAAACATTGTTCTATAGCTGATGTTGAAGGTATGAAAGAAAAGACTATTGTAATAAATGGCTTTTCTAAATCCTATGCTATGACTGGCTGGCGACTTGGCTATGCAGCAGGCCCAGCTCCTATTATTTCAGCTATGACAAAAGTTCATCAGTATTGTATTATGTGTGCTCCTACAACAAGCCAGTATGCAGCTATTGAAGCATTAAAATCTTCTGCTTCAGTTGATGCAATGAGAAAAGAATATGATATGCGTAGACGAGTTATGAGAAAGGGCTTCCTTGATATGGGACTTGAATGTTACGATGCCAAGGGTGCATTTTATTTATTCCCGTCTATTAAGTCAACTGGTATGACTTCAGAGGAATTTTGTGAGAAACTTCTTATGGAAGAAAAGGTTGCTGTAGTTCCTGGTACTGCTCTTGGGGCAAGTGGTGAAGGCTTTATAAGATGCTCTTATGCCTATTCTGTTGAAGAAATTAAGGTGGCACTTGAAAAAATTGCTCATTTTTTGAAAAAGCTTGAAGGTGAAAAATAATGGAGTATGAGAAATTATATGAAATTATAAAAAATAGTGATAACATAGTTTTCTTTGGTGGAGCAGGGGTATCTACTGAAAGTAGTATTCCTGATTTTAGAAGTGCAGATGGTCTTTATAATGCACAGACTAAATACGGCTGTTCCCCTGAAGAACTTATTAGCAGAAGTTATTTTGACAGACATATTGAAAATTTTTATGATTATTATAAAGAAAATCTTATTTA
>JBJFFW010000317.1:0-2091 GCA_051892075.1 Lachnospirales bacterium | reverse complement strand
ATAAAAAAACTAATAGGAGGTGAAACATCACAAAAATATATTTGTAAATATCTTAATGTGAGAAAACCTACAGCAAGTGTAGCACTTAAAAATCTTGAAAAAGACGGATACATTTTAAAAGAGGAAAAAGCTGGTATAAATGAATATTATCTTACTGAAAAATCTTGGAAAATTATTAATAGTATAGAAAAAGAAAAATTTGAGTTTATGTCTTTATTTAATAATTATTTTGGAATAGATTATAATATTTGTGAAAAAGAATATGAAAGAGTTTGTGGTGGTTTCAGTAAGGATTTTATAAATATTTTATCTAATATTAGAGAGGATAAATATTTAAAAAATAAAAAAGATGAAAATATATCTGATATTCCTATAGGTAAATATGAAATTCCTTTTAGAGTGTTAAACTTAAATGATGATACTCCATCAATGGGAGATAGGGGATTTATACATCCTGCCCTACTTGTTGCAGAGAATAATAAAAGAGATATTATACTAAAGTCAAAACAGATGTATTATAAATCTAAAGATGATAAAATGTTAAAAGGCTCCCTTAAAGAATTATATTACTATGACAGTAATTTTCAATGGGTTTTAGCAAAAGAAAATAAAGATAATAATTGGGTTATACCTATAGATAAAATAATGTGTCAAAAAGATAGTTTTGGTAGAATTTCCATTGGAATTTTAAAAATAAAGGTCAAAGCAACAACTAAAAAAATGCCGGAATCTGTAGCAAAAATTACTTTTAATTTTAAAATGATTAAAAAATTGTAAAAAATACTTGACAATTTAAAAATAATGGGATATATTAATCATAGAGTTAGCAATAGCTAACGAGCTTTTTATACTACCTGTTTAAGACGGGCAGAAATATTGTCAGCTTTATGTAAAAATAAATAGTTTTTATGTCTAATTAAGGAATGGCTTTAAGGGCTGTTCCTTAAATTTGTAAAGGGGACAATTTGAAAATGGTTAGCTTACACTAACCAATAAAACAGGTTAATTTTATTAAAAAAGCTTTATTTTTTTCTATTGTGGTTAGCTATGGCTAACTAGATTATTTAAAGGAGGTTAACTATGAAGTTTAAAAAGGCTTTATCATTGTTTCTTTCAGGAACTATGATAATTTCATCTTTTTCTTTTAATGTGTTGGCAGATAATTCTAATTTCTATGACACAGAAAAAATTATGTTGTATGATAATGTAGTTTCTGGAGGAGCTGTTGATAGTATTATTAACACAGTTAAACTTGGTTCTTTGGAAACAGAGTTTTATCCAGGTAGTTATGATATACCTGTTTCACTTATGAAATCAGGAGATATTACCTCTCCTTCTTTAGCAGGCAGTTGTGTAGATAGTGGAGTGCTTAATGTAGCTAATGATGGAACAGCCACTATAACAGTTAATCTTAAAGAAGTATCTGTTATGGGTATTAGTGAATGGACAAAGCAGTGGAGTATTTATTCTAATGGCTTAGGCAGTGAAAAATTTATTCCTGAATACACAACAAATCCAGAGGGGGAAATTGATAGCATTACTTTTGAAATTTTAGATACTACAGTTGATGGTGTCTATGTAAATATGTATATTGGAGCTATGCAGTCATATCAAGATGCTTATTTAGCATTTAATTATGTAAATTCCAATGAAGAAACTTCAATTTACACAGGTACGGCTCATGTTGACCAGTTTGGAGGATATGATGTAAATGTGTGGGTTACTGTTAAAGGTGGCATAATTACAGATATTGTAGTTGAGGGTGATAACTTTAACGGTTCTTATGCTGATGTTAATAAGTCAAAACTTCAAAAGGCATTTGAGGGACTTAAAAATATTATTATTGGAAAATCATCAACTGATGCAAATGGAATTAATGATATAGATGCCGTTACAAGTGCAACAATATCAAGTAATGCAATTAAAGAGGCTGTAATGAATGCTTTATCTATTGCAGTTAGTGATGAAGTTATAAATATTCCAACAGAAAAACTTTTAGAGGGTGAATATAGTGTTGATATAGCTTTTTATACTGACAATGTAGACCATAGTTTGGTTGAAAATGAAAAAATAAAAGCTATTATAAAAGTG
>JBJFFW010000316.1:0-9301 GCA_051892075.1 Lachnospirales bacterium | reverse complement strand
TACTGTTAATGCAAGTAGTCTTGAATCTACAAGACAGGCTAAAATTAATACTATGCTTGATACATTATTAGCAGAAACTGACCCTGGTGATTCAGATGGTTCTCTTTGGAATTCTGAATCTAATGACCTTAAGTGGTCATATATAAATGGTTGTATGATTACTGCTTTTATGGATTTATATGAAGTAACAGGTAATACTACATATCTTGATAATTCAAATACTTACCAAAGTGTGTTTGTAAATAGTAGTGGTGAAGTTCAAGGTACAAATAGTATATCATCAAGTAAAACTCTTGATGATGTTAACCCTGGTAAGTCATTACTTGACCTTATTGAAAACAATGCCGGTAATAAAGAAAGATTTGAACTTTGTGTAGATAATGAGATAACTCCAATATTAGGTAGAGTTAATAGAGTTGAAAATGGAACTCTTAACTTCTTCCATAAAGCAGATTATCAGCACCAAGTATGGCTTGATGGTACTTATATGGCACTTCCTTATATGATTCAGTATAAGAGAATATACCCAAGTAAGAGTATAGCAGGCAAATCTACAATGACAGAAGTAGCAAATGATGTTACGGCTCAGTTTGAAAATGTTTATAATAAAATGAGAAATAACACAACAGGTCTTTATTACCACGGCTATAATTCAAGGGCTGATAATAATAGTGCTGACTATAATATTTCTAAAGCAATGAGTTGGGCAAGAACAGAAGCAGATGAAGCAGCATCAGGTAATTATAAGGTAAGTGATGTATATTCAACTGCTGAAAGAGATGCTTGTTCTTCTAATTATTGGTCAAGAGCTATGGGTTGGTATGCTATGGCACTTGTTGATAGCTATGAAGAAATGAGTAAGGTAACAGATGGTATAGACCTTTCTACTCAAAAGAAGAAAATTGCTGATATATTTGTAGATTTAATGGATAGTGTTCTTAATTATCAGGATTCTTCTACAGGCTTATGGTATCAGGTAATGGATAATCCTACAGGAGAATATAACTACCTTGAATCAAGTGGTACTGCTACATTTGCAGCAGCACTTATGAAAGGATATAATCTTGGCATATATTCTGATACAAGTGGATATACTCCAAAGAAAACAGATGATGAATATTATTCGTTAGGTCTTAAAGCATTTAATGGTCTTACAGATAATAAGCTTAATACTACAGGTGGACTTACAGATATTTGTGGTACAGCAGGTCTTGGTGGTGTAAACGAAAGTGGAAGCAAGAAAGGACATACTTCAAGTAGTGCTACAAGAGGTTATACATATAATTATAGAGATGGTTCATATAAGTATTATGTATCTGAAAAATTAGCAACTAACGATGCTAAGGGTGCTGCACCTTATCTTATGGCCTATGCTCAAAAGATTAAGCATGACCAAAATGCTCAATAATTAATTAATAATTAACAAAAATAAAAGGCTGGAAGATTTTCTCAGCCTTTTGTTTTGTTATGGTATAAATTCATTATTTTATAATATGACAGCTTTTTATATTTAAAATATATAAGTTTAAAAATTTTTAAAGAAATAAACCCATATAATTATACCTCTTTTAATGGCATATTTTTTGGAAATACTTTATGATATAATTTGTTTAAAATAAATGGAGTAATGTTATGGGTTTTTGCATATAATATATATAACGAATTTTATTTGGTATCTATATTAATAAACACCATCACCAAAACCACTTACAGCCATTTTTAATTTTTCAACTAAAATATCTACAACATCATTACTGTCAGAGCTTGCAAAATTTTGTGTAATTCCACCTAAATTTATATTAAAGTTCTTTTTTGACTGTTGATAACTTGTTGAATTATCCACATTTCTTATAAACTCATTAAGATTTGAATAAGCCTTGCTATATTCAGCATTTTCAAGATTTTTATTGTTTGAAATGTTAGTAACTCTGTGGATAAGTGGGAAAAAGTTATCCAGTTTTGCACTTTTATCCACAAAGTTTTCAACATATCCACTAAAACCCTTGGATTTATCAGAAAAATTTGACATATTGATAATATTTTTGTAATGATTATGAAAAATATCTGTAAAATTATTTACACCTTGAAAGTAGCTGTTTTCGTAGGTTTTTGTTATATTTTCAAAAGTTTTATACATATTATTGTAGTTATCCACATATTCACAACAATTTGTGGATAAGTTCTTATATATGTTATTAAATATTTCCTCCATAAAAAAATTCTGTTTTTCCATATCCTTTGATATTAATGTAACTGCGTCTAATTCCATTTAATTCACCTCCGGTATTGTAAGATTCATTCCTACAGATAATTTATTTGGGTCTAAAATTATAGATTTATTGGCTTCATATATATTTTTCCATTTACTTCCGTCACCGTAATATTTCTTTGCTATTTTCCAAAGACTATCTCCTAAAATTACACTATAATCTCCCTTAACAGTTGGGGCATTATCCTGTTGTCTTATAGTTGAAATATTGTTATTTGTTAAAAATTTTGCTCCATATTCTCTATATTCCTTTAAGGTAAGTTGAATTTTTAAGTCAAAACCATTTGAGGATTCCTCAATTACCTTTATTTCTTCAATTATTGCTCTTATATCTGTAAAATGATAGGTCTTTTGTCCTCTAAGCCTTGTAATTACAAACTGAAATACCTTATTATCTTTTTTTAAAGCTTCTATTTTTTCTAAATATGTATCTCCGTCTATGTAATCATAAACATAATTTGCAAAAGGATAATTTTGATAAGGTATTAAAGCCTCAAATGTAATTATCCTAAGTTTTTGACACTCTGGTATATTAATTTCCTCTCCATCAATTAAAGTGTAGGTTCTGTTTTGTGAACCTGTTGTAATTGTAACTTTATTTGGTGAAATTGGAAGTAAAATCTCTCCTAAATAAAATTGATACATTTTTTATCTCTCCTTTCTTGGAACTTTTTTCGTTCCTAATTTTATTATATCACCATATTAGGTGACAAAAGGTGCATTACTTTTTAAAATTTGAAAGTTTGTCACCTTTTGTCACCTAAAGCTGTGTTATAATTAGAAAAAGGAGGTTTTTTATATGGAAGATAGAAATGAAGAAATTTATAAATTTTTATTTGATGTTATGAATGGAAAAATTAATGATGTTATTGTAACAAAGGAAAAAGATGAAAATAATATGCCTGTAACAGCAGAAGTGCCTGTTTCAATAAGTATTAGAATGAAAGCCGCTGAACTTTTGTTTAAAAATGTGGCTGATAATGCTGTAAATAACGATATTTTGCCTGTTGTAATATGTGAGGATATTTAGCTTTATCGGATTTATACAATAATTGTAATATAATTTGTGAGATTTTCACAAAATTATATATTGTTATTGAAAATTTTTTAAATAAATGTTATAATTTAACTAGCAAAACAGCTAGAGAATGCTGTTATTTTATAAGGAGGTTAATTTATGAAATTTAAGTCAAAAAGAGTTTTAAGCTCTATTATTGCTTTTGCAATGACAATTTCAAGTATGGTTTTTGCACCTGTCGCAACATCTGCTTCAAGTAATAAGGTTGATGTTTGGGATTTTGGTGGAGTGGCTATGAGTGATACTACACTTTATGAAAACCATATTGACACTAGTTTTATTGATTCACTTACATTTATCGGTGATGCGGCAAGTGGTGCCAAAGGTAAGTTTACTTCTGCCGGAGATTTTGATTTTAACGGACTTAATGTTAATTCTATTGCTAATGACCGTTATTATTACAATGGCGATAGCGGTTTAAGAAGTTATGGTACTAATGGCAAGGCTAGTAATGCCTATAGTGACGGCTATGTTGCTGATGGTATGTGGTATGCCAATGGTACAGGCGGTGACTCAAGAAGATTTATGTCTTTACCTTTAAATGCAGGTGATTTAGTGGCTGTTTATACAGGTCCATCTAATACTACTGATTTGCCTGTTCATTTTACTTCAGGCAGTGGTACTGATATAGTTAAAACTGTTTCAGGTGGTAGTATGGACAGACTTGAATTTATTGCTACTACTTCTGATACATACAAAATTTGGTTTGATGCAGCAGGTGGTAAGCCTGTTGTTAATAGAATTATGAGATATCCTGCTGTTACTGTTACAGGTAATATTGACTTGCAGGGAAATGATATTTCAAATTATACAGTTTCTTTTAAAAATGAAGCTACAGGAGATATTGTTGATGCCACTTTAGATGGTACTACTTATAGTGCTAATCTTACTCCTAATTATAAGTTTACTGCTATTTTAAGTGGTGCTACAGGTTATGGTTTTACTAATAAGACTAAGACTGTTGAAGTAAGCCTTAATGATATTTTAACTGGTAAGACTTCTGATTTAGCTGTTGAAACTAAGTCTGTTTATAAGGTTTCAGGTTCTATTTCAGGCTTTGATTCAAGTTATAATTTAGATAATTTAGCTGTTAGTTTAATTCCTGATGCTGAAAGTATGGCTGATACAGTTGTTGCTGATTTGGATAAGGCTAATTTAACTTATTCTGCTACTTTAGAGCCTGATATTGACTATACTGTTAATTTATCAGGTGTTAATGACTATGAAGTTACAGCTAATGGCATTGTTAATAACAATGTAGATTGTACTAACGATGTTACAGTAAGCTTAAAGCCTATGTATACTGTTACAGGTAAATTTGTAGGCTATGGAGCAGAGAGTATGACTGTTAAAAATATGGAAGATGGTTATACTTATACTGCAACAGTTGAAGGTGAAGGTTATACTATTAATTTAAGAAATGGTAATTATGAAGTTTCTGTTGAAGCTCATGGCGGAACAACTTCTTCTCATATTGCTGTAAATGGTAAGAATACTACTAAGGATATTTTAGTTATTTATAATGGTATTATTCCTGAGACTGTTTTTACAAATGATGTTTATGTTGGTTGTCCAGATAAGGATTTTAACTATAATACAATGACTGAAGCCTTAGATGCTATTAATAACGGTGTTATTAGTGTTGCAGGCAATGTAAATGAAGACGGCTCTATTAATGACAGACTTACTGTTCATATTGCACCTGGTGTTTACAGAGAACAGATTTCTTTATCTAAGCATAATGTTACCTTTGTAAAAGAGGGCGAGGGTGAAGTTAAATTAACTTGGTACTATGGTATCGGTTATGAATATTATTCTATTGATTCTACCGGTTATTATAACTATGAAAATGACTTTGATAAGTTTGAAAGAAATCAGGCTCAGAAGTGGGGTACTGCTTTCTATCTTAAAGAGGGTGCTACAGGCTTTAAGGCTGAAGGTATCACTTTTGAAAACTCTTTCAATCAGTATATAACTGATGAAGAAATTGCTGACGGTGTTAAATCTACAGTCAACACTTTACCTGAAAGAACTTATGCTACTGATGTAAGAAGTAAGGCTGCTACTGAAAGAGCTACTGCTATAAGTATTGAGTCTGATAATACAGAATTTAAGGATTGTACATTTATAGGTTCACAGGATACTTTATATATTGGTGGTAAGGTTACTAACCATGTTTATTTTAAAAATTGTTTAGTTCAGGGTAATACTGACTATATCTTTGGTTCAGGTAATGCTGTATTTGACGGCTGTGAATTAAGATTTGGCGGTTATACTGATAATGCTACAGGTGGTTATATTACAGCAGGTCGTTCTAATGGCTATGACGGATATTTAGGTTACTTATTCAGAGCTTGTTCTATTACTAATGCAAGTGATACTTTATCTTCAAGTGGCTATTTCGGCAGACCATGGGACCCTAATGCTGATATTACTTTCTTAAATTGTACTGTTCCAAGCTCATCTACTATTACTTCTGCCGGTTGGACAGAAATGAGTGGTGTTAAGCCTGAACAGGCTAAGTTTAAGGAATTTGGTACTACTTTAACTGACGGTACTGCTGTTGATGTATCTGGCAGAGTATCAGGCACAGTTTTAGCTGATTCAACAAGTATTGTAGCTACTGATTATTTTGGTGGCTGGACTCCTACATATTATAGTGAGGACACTTTACCTATTGAATTTACACAGGCTCCTTACTTATCTACAGGAGGAGATGTACTTCTTCCTCAAACAGGAGATACATTTACTGTTAAATATTCTTTAGGTGATAATGATAAGAACGATGTTTCTATTATTACTTACTCTTTAGTTGCAGAAGACGGTACTGAAACAGTTGTTAAGAGCGAAACTGCTTCTTCTAAGACAGGTCTTTTACTTACTAAAGATATGATTGGCTCTAAGTTAAAGATTACTGTTACCCCTAAGACTATTTTTGGTAATATGGGTAGTGCTGTATCTGTAATTACTGAAAAGGAAATTACTTTAGGCTCAGGCTCTGTTGATACTGACAGACCAAGTGGCAAGGCTGTTGTATTCTTAGCAGGTGACTCAACTGTTAAGGATTATTCAGCAGGTGCTATTAATAATAGTGGTGCTAACAGACCTGAAGGTTCTTGGGGCGAATTTATTGGATATTTCTTAGATGATAATTATGAAGTTATGAACTATGCTCAAGGTGGCAGAAGTTCAAGAACATTTATTAATGGTACTTCAAGTGGAAATGACAAGTATCTTGATAAGATTAAAGAACAGATGATGGCTGGTGATTACTTATTTATTCAGTTTGGTCACAATGACTCATCTGAGTCCTATGCAGACAGATATGTTCCTGTAGGTACTCCTGATAATGACGGAAAATTCCCATATACTCCTCAAACAGGTACTGCCGATAATGAATCAGGCTCTTTCTGCTGGTACTTACAGCAGTATGTAGATGCAGCTAAGGCTGTAGGTGCTACTCCTGTACTTGTAACTCCTGTTGCAAGAATGTATTTTAATAGTGACGGTACTATAAGACCTCATCATGGTCCTAATGATGAATATGTAACTGCTACTAAGCAGGTTGCAGAGGATAACGGTATTGAATGTATCGACCTTTATGCTTATACTAAAGGCTTATATGAGGATTGTTATAAGTTAGATGGTGTTGGTGATAGTTCTGAAACTGCTTACAGATTATTTGCAAGTGGTGAAAAAACTCATCATTCTAAGTTAGGTGGTTATTTAATAGCAAGCTACCTTGCAGATTATATTAAGTATACTTCAAATAATTCTTTATCAAGCCATATTACAGTTAATAAGCCATTATATATTACTGATGATAAGGGTAATGAAGAATTTAGTTTAAGTAATTCTTATGTATTTACTGCTACAGGCAGAAATGAAAATGGTGTATTTGATTCTTCTGTTGCTGCTCCGGAATATATTGTTGATATGGTAAGTAAACTTATTGATGATATTTTAAATGGCACAACACCTGTAGAAGAGATTAAAATAGGTGATGCTGATGGTAACGGTGAAGTTACTTCTAATGATGTTACTATGGTAATGCAGAATGTATTAAGTGGTACTGAAATTACAAGAGCTGATTTAGCTGATGTAAATAAAGACGGTAATATTGATACAACTGATGTTGCTATGATTTTACAGCATGTTCTTGACTCTGCTTTTTCATTAGATTAATATAAAAATTATAAAAGGCTGGCATATTTGTCAGCCTTTTTTGTGTTTAAAATTAGTAATTTAAAAAACGCAATAATAAATTGTGAAAAATTACTAAAAATTATGAAAAATTAACAATATAATCATAATAAGATGTTGTATTTTTAACGAAAATTATGAATAAATTGTAAAAACAATTAAAAAACCGTTCAAATTATCCAATTTGTGGTATAATTAAACTGATATTAAAATAATGGGAGGAATACGCAATGAAATTTTTTAAGAAATTGTTATCAGCTACTTTAGCAACTGCAATGCTTGCTACAAGTATGGCTTTTAACTCTTTACCTGTTTTGGCTGCTCCATCTATTTCAGCAGGCTGGAACGAATCTTTGTATGCAGAATGGGCAGATTCCAATCCTGACAGCGACAGTGTTCAGGTTGGCTATAAGTTAAGTTCTGCTGCAGATTACACTTATCTTTCAGGTCAGGATCATGAATTCCTTATTAGACCATCATCTACAAGTGGTTATGGTAGAGTGGATATTCCTGGACTTACTCCTGGCAGATATGATATTAAAATCACTGCTTCTGACGGTACTGTTCATGAAAGAAACGGTATTAAGGTTTATGAATATGACCGTGCAGGTTATGCACATTTTAATTACACAGAGGGTATCGGCGGTTATAAAGATGACGGTACTTTAAAAGACAATGCAATCGTGATTTATGTAACTGATGAAAATAAGGATACTGTAACTATTCCTGGTTATGAAGGCAAGGTTTATGACTATGTTTCAAGTTCTACAGGTGCTACTTGGACTAGAACTACTGAAGGTATCGGTAATATTTTAAATAATAATATGAAGCATATTTATGAAGTTACTTCTACTGATAATCATCCTTTAGTTATCAGATTTATTGGTAAGGTTAATGTTCCTAAGAACTTAACTCCTTATGATGCTAAGGATGTTGCCCTTGGCGGTTCTACAGGTGATAACGGTAATCTTGCAATTTGTAAGTATGGTAAGAATATTACTCTTGAAGGTATCGGTGATGATGCTACTATTGAAGGTTGGGGCTTTACTTTCTCTCAGACTTCTACTTGTCCTGCTGATTCTGGTAAGAGCTTTGAAGTTAGAAACCTTACTTTTGATAAATATTCTGAAGACGGTTTAGGTTTCCAGGGTGACGACGGTGTTGACTGTCCAATCGAGAGAGTTTGGGTTCATAACAACACATTCTACCCAGGCTATTGTGCAAACCCTGCTGAGTCTGATAAGGCAGAGGGTGACGGTTCTTGTGACTTTAAGCGTGGCAGATACTACACAATGAGCTATAATGTATATAAGGATTGTCATAAGACTAACCTTGTAGGTTCAGGTACAAGTGATGACCAGTTCTATATATCACTTCACCACAACTGGTATTCTAATGTTATGTCAAGACAGCCTCTTGCTGCTAATGGTAATATGCATATTTATAGTACATATTTCCAGAATGGTACAAGTACAACAGTAGATTTAAGAGGTAAGGATTGTGTACTTCTTGAAGAAAACTATTATGAAAACTGTAAGAGTGTTCATAAGTCAAGAAATGCAACTAATATTGCAAAATCTTACAACGAAATTATAAATGGCGGTACAGCTAAGCTTGAATTAAAGGGTGTAAGAACAGTAGTTTCTTCTTTAGATGAGGCAGTTCTTACAGGCTCAGGCTATACTTTCCCTGACGGTGTAAGTATTGATAACTTTGATTTAAACCCTACTTATTTCTATAAGGGTGCTTAT
>JBJFFW010000315.1:0-9313 GCA_051892075.1 Lachnospirales bacterium | reverse complement strand
ATTTTTCCTAAAAAAATTTCAAAATTCTATTGACTTTTAATAGTTAGTCACCTCTTTTAAAATTATAACACAAATTTAGTTAATAAAAAAGAGCTATATTTAATTCATATTAATTTGGTATATTTTACTTGTGTAAATTAAAACTTAGTGATATAATCTCATTAATATAACAAAGGGAGAGATTATATGGAAAAGTGGTATAATGAATGTATTGAATTTTTGGAAAATATAAAAGAATTTGAAAATGAAGATTTTACATATAAAAAAGCCGTTAATTCATTAAAAATTTTAAAAGATTATTATGACAATGAAAATTTTGAAAAGGATATAAATAATAAAATCAGAATGGACAACCTTATTAAAACTGTGTTAAAATATAAGGAGGATAAATTTTATCCCCTTTGGATGATATGGATGAAATATTTTGTATCCCAAGGCTGCAAAAACTGGAATATGCTTTGGAATGATTTAGATGATAGTTTAGAATAGGAGAATAATATGAAAAATCAGGTTTTATTAATAAATGATATGGCTGGGTATGGAAAAGTTGCATTGTCTGCTATGATACCTGTGTTATCCCACATGGGTATTAATGTTTATAATTTGCCAACTGCTCTTGTTTCAAATACATTGGATTATGGTAAATTTGAAATTTTGGATACTACAGATTATATGAAAAACAGCTTAAAAGTCTGGGAGGAACTTGGATTTATGTTTGATGCCATATCAACAGGCTTTATAGTAAATGAAAAACAAGCTGAACTTGTTTTAAATTATTGTATGGAACAGGCAAAAAAAGGTGTTACAATTTTTTGTGACCCTATAATGGGTGATGACGGAAAGCTCTATAATGGAATGGATAATGGTACCGTAAATAATATGAGAAAACTTGTTTCCTGTGCCGATTATGTTGTGCCAAATTATACAGAGGCTATGTTTCTTGCAGGCTTAGATTATAAGGAAAATCCAAGTGATGATGATATAAAGTTTCTCATAGATAAAATAAGAGAAATAGGTGCTAAATCTGTAATTATAACAAGTGTAAATATTAATGGAAAAAATATGGTTTCCTGTTATGATAACAATACAAATGAGTATTTTAACATAGATTTTCAGTATATACCTGTAAGATTTCCTGGAACAGGAGATATTTTTTCATCAGTAATGATTGGAAGTATATTAAATGGCAAAAGTTTATATTTAGGTGTTGAAAAATCAATAAAAGCCGTAAGAGAAATGATTGAAAAAAATTTAGATAATAAAGATAAATATAAAGGAATTTTAATTGAGTCCTGTCTGGAGGTAATTGATAAATGACAAAACCAAAAATAAAAATTACTCTTATTGACAGATTGGGAAAATGTGGTTGCCACAGAGGTCATAAAGTAGGGGATAGCTTTGATTTTGATACAGAAAGAGGTAAACTTTGTCCTATGGCTATGCACATAGCTTTTCCATATATTGACATTTTAAGGTATGGTGGAAATATTCCAAATGAGCCTAAGGGAACAGCAAGATTTTGCTGTTCTGATGTAGATACTATTAATGTTTTTAAAATTGAAATTGATGAATAAAAAAATAAAACCTGAAAATTATCAGGTTTTATTTTTTATTATCTTGGTAATTTGTAGCTGTTATCTAAAATGTGCTGTAAAATTATTGCAGCATCTCTACTGTTAATTACACCGTTTTTATCTACATCTACATATTCAAAATCGTTATTTAAAGGAGTGCCATTTAAAATATTTTGAATAATAAGTGAAATATCCATTGAATTTACAACACCATTTCCATCTGCATCACCATATACTTTTACGGTAGTTTCTTCAGTAGTTTCCTCTGTAGTTTCTTCAGTAGAAGTTTCGGTTGTTAATTCTGTTGTAGTTATGGTAGTTTCTTCAGTAGTTAATTCAGTTGTAAGTTCAGTAGTAGTTTCAGTTGTAAGTTCAGTAGTTTCTTCAGTAGTGGTTTCAGTAGGTGTATCTTGTCCTTGGTATTCAAAAGCACCTAAATCTATTGTGTTTACAATTCTTTTGTTATTTCCAAGGTCAACTCCCATTCCCATATCATCTGAAACATCAACACCCATATCTATACCATAAGAGCCTTCTAATAAGCTGTAATCATCATTAAAATCAGGCTTTCCAAAGATATCATTTCCACCTGTCTGTGCATTAAAGGCAGCCATACCCTCTGTGCCTTTTTTAGCAAATTCAAAATAAATTTCATCTTCACCAAGAGGGCAGTAATACATATTGTTAGTAAAAGTAACATTTTGAACATATTGTGCATCAAGGTCGCCGCCGATTAAAGGAAATTCTGTACTGTCTTTATAGACAATGTTGTTTTTAACATCAATACCATTACATTTTACAAAGCAAAATTCTCCATTCCAACCGCCGTCACCACTGCCGTTATTTACAAGAGTGTTATTATAAATTTTTGTATCTGTTACATAGCCTGTTTTTTTCTTGTCATAGCCTCCGACTCTTATACCGCCTGATGAATTGTTATAAACAAGATTATTTCTTGCAATAATATTTTTAACAGGGTAATTTTCCTGTAATTCCTCAGAACCTATTTCAATTCCGTACATACTGTCATATACAATATTATTTTCAAGAATTACATCTCTTGCACCGTCTACATATATACCTGCACATTCAGCATATTCACATATAGAATTATATACAGTATTTCCTGCTGCAACACAATATCTTGGCTGGTCAAGTTCCTTTACAGGACAATAACCTGCATTACCATAAAAATCAATACCAATATTAGTGTTGTTATAAACAGTGTTGTTTATAACATTTACATATTTTGCATTACCTGTTGTAGAAATAGATTCACACCAACCTGTTGTATTATCATGGACAATATTGTTTTCAATGGCAATATTATTTATTGAAAGTTCATCTGTAGTTTTTTCACCGTAGCAAAGAATAGCATTGGCTTCACCGTTTTCATTCTCTCCGGGTTTTGTAGTAACTAAATTGTGAATATCATTATTTCTTATTATAATATGATTTTCATCACCATTTAAAAGTATACCTTGTGCTATGCCTGATGCAAAATCACCAATTTCAAGTCCCTCAATTTTAATATAATCGTTTCCCTCAAGAGTTAAAATTGCACCGTCTGTGCCGTCAGTCATAGTAAGGAAAGGTTTTTCATTTGGATAATTTCTAAGGGTAATATATTTTCCTTCTTCACCTGATGATACAAAAAAGTTAAGTCCAGTATATGTACCCTCTCTAAGATATATGGTCTGTCCTGCCTCTACATTATCAAGAGCAGCTTGAACAGTGGCATAAGGACTTGAAATATCACCTGTATTTGAGTCACTGCCATTTGGTGATACAAATATGGCATTATCATCTATTATGTCATTACTGCCTTTTAAAACTTCCTCTTTAAAGGCTTCATCACCAAAAAGTGTGATTTTATCCTTTGTCATAGATGCTGTAGCAGGAATAACACTTGTTATAGTCATTGCAGAAGCTAATATAGCTGTAGAAAGTACACAGGCTATAAATTTTTTCATTTTAAACATCCTCTTTTCTATATGATTATATAAATAATTATATCATATTTGAACTTTTTGTCAATATTTTGAATTTTTTGTGATAAGGTAGTGTATTTTATAATGTTACATAACTAAAAAAATGCTGTATAGAATAAATTTTATTCTACACAGCATTATTTATTTTAAAAATTATCATCAACAGCCAAAGCTTCCACAAGTTCAATATCTTCGTGTCTTTCCATAAAAGTATTAAGCGTATATTGATTTGCAAAAAGCAAAATAGGTCTTTCAAAATGGTCAAATACAAGAGAACATCTTGAATTTTCGTATTCTTTTAATTCTTCGACAGTCTTACCCTTAACCCATCTTGCAACACTAAAGCTCATAGGCTCCATTCTTATTTCAGAATTATATTCATTTTTTAATCTGTATTCAAAAACTTCAAACTGAAGCTGACCTACAGCACCAAGAACTACATCATTATATTCATTTTTGTAAATCTGAATTGCACCTTCCTGTGCCAACTGGTCGACACCCTTTTGAAACTGCTTTGCTTTCATAGTGTCAACAGGTCTTACCCTCATAAAAAGTTCAGGAGGGAAAGTTGGCAAAGGCTCAAAAAACAGTTTTTCCTTAGAATCTGTAAGAGTATCACCAATTTGATAATTTCCTGTATCATAAATACCAATAATATCTCCTGCCATAGCAGTTTCAACAGTTTCTCTTTCATTAGCCATAAGGTGAGTACACTGATTTAATTTCATAGTTTTGCCTGTTCTTGAAAGGGTAACAGCCATACCTCTTTCAAAAGTACCTGAGCAAATTCTGAAAAATGCAAGTCTATCTCTGTGAGCAGGGTTCATATTAGCTTGAATTTTAAAAATAAAACCTGAAAAGAAATCATCACTTGGCTTAACTTCGCCTGTTGTAGTTTTTCTGCTTCCTGGAGCAGGACTCATATCAAGGAAATGCTCTAAGAAATTAGTAACACCAAAATCAGCCAAGGCTGTACCAAAAAATACAGGTGAAAGTTTACCTTTTGAAATAAGCTCCATATCAAACTCATTTCCTGCACCGTCTAAAAGTTCAATTTCATCTCTTAAATTCTGCAAATTTTCTTCCCATATAATATCATCTAACTGAGGGTCATTTACACCTTCATCACTAAGTGTAATTTCTCTTTTTTCCTTATATAAATAAATCTTATTTTTAAGTCTGTCATATACACCTTCAAAATAAGTACCGTTGCCAATAGGCCAAGTAACGGCAACACTCGGAAGTCCAAGGGCATTTTCAAGTTCTTCCAAAAGGGCAAGAGGCTCCATAGCATCTCTGTCAAGCTTATTCATAAAAGTAAAAATAGGAATACCTCTCATACTACATACTTTAAAAAGCTTTTCAGTTTGTGCCTCAACACCTTTTGCCGCATCAATAACCATTACGGCAGAGTCAACAGAAGTTAAAATTCTGTAAGTATCCTCACCAAAGTCATTATGACCCGGAGTATCCATAATAGATACAATTCTGTCATTATATTCAAACTGCATTACAGAAGAAGTAACAGAAATACCTCTTTGTTTTTCTATTTCCATCCAGTCAGACTTTGCAGAACGACCTCGTCTGGCTTTAACGGCACCTGCCTCATGAATGGCACCACCATGAAGAAGTAATTTTTCAGTAAGGGTAGTTTTACCTGCATCAGGGTGAGATATTATACCAAATATTCTTCTTTTGTTAATTAAATTTATATCGGGAGAAGACATAAAATACTTCCTTTCTAAATTTCAAATATTAGTCTATCCTTATTATTCTATAGGAAAATATTATTTAATGCAAGCATTTTTTTACTTATATACCATATATTTTGCATTTATTTATTTTCTAAATTATAATATAATCTGATTAAGGCGTCTTAAAAAATTATATAAAGGAGAATAATATGAAAAAAATATTGAGTGTAACCTTTTTAGTAACAGTATTTATGGCAAATATGACCTATGCCGGAAGTTGTATTAATAAGGACATAATAATTTGTGAGAATAAATATGAAAAACCTTGTCAGAATTTAATTGATGAAGTGGTTGATAATATAAAAGATGATTTACATATTAATTTGCCAATAGAAGTTGAAACATATACAATCTGCACACAGATAACAGAAAATACAACAGAGGCTACAACGGTAAGTAAGCCTATTTTTCCTATCAAACCTGAAACAAAACCACAAATTACAACATCAGAAGAAACTACAGCAGAAGCAACAACAATTCAAACTACAGAACACATAACGGAAACAACCACCCAATTAATAACAGAAAATACTACAGAATTAACAACTAAGTTGCCAACTGAAACTACAACAGTAACTGAAACTACAACAGTAACTGAGGCTACAACTCAAGCAACAACAGAGTTTACAACAGAAACAACAACTCAAACTACTACTGAAACCACAACAGTTATAGAAACCACAACTCAGGAAACAACAGAGTTTACAACAGAAACAACAACTCAAACTACTACTGAAATAACAACAGAAACAACAACTTCCTCACCTATAGAGGGAGTAACAAAACCCGATGCAAATTCTAACTATGCTAAAGAAGTATTAAATTTAGTAAATGAAGAAAGAGCAAAATATGGTTTATCACCTCTCACTCTTAATACATCTTTAAATAATGTTGCATACATAAAAGCAAAGGATATGGAAGAAAATAATTATTTTTCTCATACCTCACCAACATACGGTTCACCTTTTGAAATGATGGATAAATTTGGTATAAATTACAAAACTGCTGCTGAAAACATTGCAAAAGGACCGTCCACTCCTGAACAGGTTGTAAATGGCTGGATGAATTCATCAGGTCATAGAAAAAATATTTTAAATTCAGCATATACTCAAATGGGTGTAGGCTTTTCTGGAGCTGATTCAAGATATTGGGTTCAAATGTTTATAGGTTAATAAAAATGGCTGTCACAAGTAAGTGGCAGCTTTTTTGTGCTTTTTTAAAACTTATTGTAATATACTTTTTGTTTGTTAATATAATGAGAAATAATTGTAAGTTATTTATCAATATGTTGACAGAGCGATATTATATGTATATAATATTTAATATAGTCTATAAGTTATTAAAAAGAGTATAAAGGTAGACGATGGGATGGTTATTTTGTACTGTTTAAAAGATAATAGAACCGTCCCTATGTCCATCATTATCCTAGGATTAAACCATTTGGTTTGAAGAAAAGGGGGAAATAAGACCATGAAAAGCATATTTTTTAAGATAGTGTGCAGTATTCCATTTCTTATATTATGGGGCTTATATTTATTGTTTTTTTTTACAATATATTATATGGGAGGATTTGACGATATTGATTATGTTTTTGGAAAACATATTTATATCATAATATTTATTATTGCTGGCTTAGCCTGTACATCAATAGTATATTTACGCTTTTTTATAAAAAAAGAGTTTAGAGTACAAATTACAGCAATAATTGCAACTATTGTTTCAGGCATTATTATATATGGGATGGTTATATATACCAAAGAAGTGTTTTCTGTTTTTTCTACTGATAAATTTATCAATCATCCAAGCCATAGGTTGACTATGTATTTTGATCTCGCTGAAAGATATGATATTAAAGGATATTCATATGAGCAGGTTGAAGAATTATTAGGAAAACCAGATATTCCAGATGATATATATTATACATATTTAGATGGATACGGAAATAATGTAAGTGTAGTATTTGAAAATGGTAAGGCTGTGACTTTTCAATATTATTATGGATGATGAAAAAACATTTTGATATAGAAAATGAAATTTATGCTTATGCCACCTTATGCTTGTCTTAGACAAGGGGACGGTTCTATTGTCTTCTAGACGGGTACAATCACCCGTCCCCTTGTCCATGGTCTGGGAATGATGTAGCATATATTGACCAAGAATTAGACATTATAAGACCTGTTAGCGCCACAATACAGTATTATGCTATGTTTAAATAAAATAATTTATTAAAAATCTTTTAAATTTTTTGATGAAGTGAAGGTGTTTTGTTTGAAAAAATTTTTTCTTATAATAACAGTAATTATTTTAATCCTATTGGGAATGTATTTTATTAATAAGTATACTTCTAAATATGAAATAGTGTATGAAACTTGGTTTGATACTAAAAATGTTTTTGGAAATGGTGAGTATCAACAATATGATAATAATAATGGTGGACTAGATTTATATAATATGAAATATCATAGCTCAATAATTAATAGTGTAACAAATTATGTTGAACAGGATGAAAAAGTTTTTTTTAAGGGCTATAGCTATGATAATTTGAAAAAGTGTTCTTTTGAAGTACTTGCTATTTTGAGTTTAAAAACAAATGTAGTTAAGTATTATGTTGTGGATTATAAGTTTGTGGATAATATGATACCATATTCTAACCAAATGATAAGTGATAATAAATTAATTATTATTAATAACTTTAATGAATTTGATTTAGAGGAACAAAAAATATTAGAGGGTTTATCTTAACTGCTTAATAGACAAGGGATAGACAAGGGGACGGTTCTATTGTCTTAAATACTGAGATGAAATAGAGGACAGGAGAACCGTCCCTATGTACATAAAGAATTAAGGATTCCACAAGTGGTAATATATATTAGGAGGAAATTATGAGAAGATTATTTGTGTTTTTTTTAATATTGCTAATTAGCTATAATTATTGTTATTGTTATGCAAACCCAGATTTAGATTTAGATGTATCTTATTATTGGTATGATGGTGAGCGTTATGAAGACGAACTCCAAAATGCCAGAAAAAAATGTATTGAATATTATCATAAAACTGGAGAGGTGTTAGATTATCCTGCAGCAAATGATACATATTCAGGTGACTACTATTTATATGGCTTAGATGATGCAAAGAATATGGGTTTTTATTTTTGTATCTGTGGTATTGATGCCATAGAATATAATAATGTAGTACATAATCCCGACAGAAATTTTATATATAGTCATTGTTTGTATCATATGGGAATTAATTATAATCCCGTTAAATCAAATTATTATGATATTTTAAGATATAATTCTTATATGCCAGATGAAATAGACTATAGTCAGGTTGATATAAATAATGAAAAATGGTATAATTTTTTACAAGACGATATGTATAAATATTATATAGATAATGACATTATAAAACTGCTTGAAAAAAGCAATATGAAAACATTTCTATATAATAACGGTATCAATTCAGAAGTTTTAGATGTTATGCTTATATATTCTGTTAGCGATTGGGAATATACCTTAGACAATGACCCATTTATAGTTGCAATTACAGATAAAGGCAATTATTATATTACAAATCTTTTTGAAAACAGAGCTAGTTTGGAATTATTATTAAATGATAAGTCTCAAATTAAAAATGAACATTCAAATATGGTAATATATAATCAAAATGAAGCCATTGAAAGTTTGTGTTCAAGGAAGGGCTGTGTTTTCGTTAATGGTAAAGATTATACTGATATTATAAATGCAGAATTTAAAAAAGATACTGTCACTGTACCTCTTAGAGAGTTTGCAGAAAGTTTAGGATATAAAGTTGAGTGGATACAGGGAGAAAACTTTACTAAATCAAAAGTAATATTAAGTAATGATAAACATAAATTATCAATAAAATATGAAGTTTGGTCTGATGGTGGAAAGTATAGTTTAAATGTTATCGATAATAGGGAAATTGATATTTTAAGGACTGGAATTAACACAAGTGATCTTTATCGCTATAA
>JBJFFW010000314.1:0-2110 GCA_051892075.1 Lachnospirales bacterium | reverse complement strand
AGAGTTGATTGGAGTTTTTTTGATTATGGGTACGCTGGATTATTGATCGCTTACAAACAAATTGATATAGAGTCTTGTAATTTACATATATGGCATCATTTCTATTCTTATAAAATAACCTCTGTTGACATTACAAACAGGACATTTTAAAGGAGCTTTTGTGTTAGTTGTTACATAACCACAGTTTAAGCATACCCATTTAGTTTCTGTATCAGATATAAATAACTTATCCTGTTCCAGTAAATCTGCAATTCTTGCAAATCTGTCACCATGAGTTTTTTCTACATTAGCAATATTATTAAAAAGAGCTGATATTTCCATAAAGCCTTCTTCTCTTGCTGTTTCACTAAAGTTTTTATAATCGTTATCAAACTCCTGAAATTCGTTGTGCTGTGCTGCCCTTAGCATTTTCACAACATCATCATATATATTAACGGGATAATTTCCTTCAATATCAATATTAGAATCAGAAACTTCCTTTAATTTATTATAAAAAGCTTCAGCGTGTGTCTGTTCCTGACTTGCTGTAAAATTAAATATTGCTGATACAACATATAGCTCTGAATTTTCAGCCTTTTTAGCACTAAAAACATATCTGTTTCTTGCTTGAGATTCTCCTGCAAAAGCTCTCATTAAATTTTCTTTAGTTTGACTTGTTTTAAAATCCATAAATTAACCTCCAAATATATTGATTATATTAATAGTATCGGAAAATTATGGATTTATTATACATTTACTTTTTACTATCAAGAATTTTATTTATATTAAGCATAAAAATTGTAAAGGTTGTAGCTGATGCTAATAAATCAGATATAGGTTCTGCAAAAAATATGCTTTTTGCTGTACCAAAAATCATAGGTATAATAATAGCTAAAGGTATAAGTAATATTATTTTTCTAAGTAATGCCATAAATAAAGATAATTTTGCTTGCCCTAACCCTACAAAACATGACTGACAGGCTGATTGAGCACCAAATGCCCACATACCACCAACATAAATAGGCAAAACCGATGCCGCAAGATTAACAAGTGCATCATTACTTGAAAAAAGCATAGCAACCTGCCTTGAAAATATACAAGCTAAAATTGTAGCACCACAAGACATTATTAAATTAATTGTAAGCATATATTTAAAACATTTCTTTACCCTACTTTTGTTATTTGCACCATAATTATAACTTATAACAGGCTGAACTCCTTGATTAAATCCATTCATAGGAATAACTATTAGCTGTAAGACACTTGTAAGTATTGTCATAGCACCAACATACATATCTCCTCCATATTTTTGGAGTCCTGAGTTTAATGTTATAAGTACAAGGCTTTCTGTAGACTGCATTATAAAAGGAGAAATACCTAGTGCTGCTACTTTTTTTGATATATTAAAGTCTATTTTTACATATTTTATTTTAATACGAATAACAGACTTTTTTGAAAATAAAAAACTTATAACCCAAATTGAACTAACAAATTGTGATATTACTGTGGCAATAGCTGCACCGGCAACACCAAAATTAAATCCAAAAATAAATATTGGGTCAAGAATTATATTTAAAACAGCACCAATTAAAATAGAACACATTGCTGTTTTTGATTTACCCTGACACACAATAAATGTATTTAAACCTAAAGTTGCCTGTACAAATAATGTACCTAATACATAAATATGACAATATGTATTGGCATAAGTTATACTTTGGTCGCTGGCACCAAATAAATATAGAATTGGTTTGGAAAACAAAGTAAATATAACTGTTAAAGACAATGCAATAAAAATTAAAAGCATTACTGAATTACCAAGTATTTTCTCTGCATCATCTTTTTTATTCTCTCCAAGCTTTATAGATGCTAATGGAGCAGCTCCCATACCTACAAAACTGCTAAAAGCTGAAATAAGTGTTATTATAGGCATAACAACTCCTACACCTGTTAATACTATATCACCATTTCCTTGTATATGCCCTATATAAATTCTATCTACTATGTTATAAAGCACATTTATTACTTGTCCGATTATTGTAGGTATTGCTAATGAAAAAATCAATTTAAGCAAAGGTTCATTAGCTAATCTTTTATCTGAATTATTCATATAATCTCTCCAATCAAAGAA
>JBJFFW010000313.1:0-2126 GCA_051892075.1 Lachnospirales bacterium | reverse complement strand
CGCTCTGAATGTGAGACTTTGTCTGCCGGAGAACAAGCAAACCGATAAAATCATCATAGGCTAAATCAATGCGGTTCATAGTGATATTAAGTTCGTTACGGTTACAATAATCAAAGAGATTATTCCAGTCGGCATTACCATAGCTTTCAAAAGTTCGGCAACCCTCGCCGGACATTTCAAGCCATACACCTTCTATCGGCTTGCCGAAGCGTCCATTAGGTGAACCATTACAATGAATTGATATTCCGTTAAAATAATAACGGTCAGCATAGCCTTTACAGCCATATGTAAATTCCCATTTACAGTCAGTCATACCAAGCAAAGAAATTAAGCTATCTGGGCTATCTATACGACTACTGAAAGAGAACCAGTCAACAAGAATTCTATTATTTTTGAAGTCAATTTTTGATAAATCAGATTTAGATAATTGCATAATAATTACTTCCTTGTATGTAGTGGGTGGCTGTTAGCCTAGCCACCCTGAATTTTTTTGTACTATTTTATTTTTTTGAGAAATTCAAAGGCTGGAACAATTAAGTACCAGCCTTTAAATTTTAAGGTAATCAAGATGGAAAGAATAATAAGTTTAGTTATCAGTTAGCTGCTGAGCGTTTAAGACGAGAGAAGCAACCAATAGCAGCACCAAGAACAGTAAAGCCGACGAGGACGAGGGCAAGAGGGTTCTCGACAACCATATCCCATACGCCACCAAATGCAGTTGTTGCATTAGTTATAGCAGTTGTAATAGCTTCCATTTATAACACCTCCTTAATAAAATGTAATAATATTACTAATCAAACAAGATTGATAATATCCACTTTGCCATTACGGTCAAAGGCAACATCTATTCTGTCGCCCTCTTCAAGACCATCAACAAGATTAAACTTGTCATAAGGGAGTTTCAGAACATCCCAATTTGAACCAATCCAAGCATCTAAGCCGTATGGCTCATCAGGAAAAGGGACTTTAACACAGATTTTAGCATAGGGAACTACTTTACCGTCTTCTGTTGTAAATTTTGCGGACTTTGCACCTACAAATTCATAAACCATTTTCTACACCCTTTCATAAAAATAAATTTTTTTGATAATAAAAGGGGAATAGTCGTATATTTTAAACATCAGTCTATGTTATAATAAAGTTTAACCACAAACAAAATTAAACATAGAAAGGGGGTGTTTAAATGTACGAACTATTTGCAAAATACTTAATAGATTTTGTAACAACAGGCTTATGGTCTTTTTTATGTACATTAGCCTATATCTTATTCTGTACGCCAGTAGCGATATTAACATACGGAACAATGATAGGATACATACTTAAAAGATTCATAAGGAAAATAAAAATCTAATAAGCAAAACTTCTATTCAGATACTCTGGGTAGAAGTTATTTTTTTACCCTTTTATTTCAATTCAAAAATAATTCAAATTGAACTATTTTATAAAAATTATAATTCATTCTGAATTATTTGTCAAGAGTTCAAAATGAATTATTATATAATAAAAAAGGTGAATGAAATATGTATTATGGAGAAATATTAAGAGAACTTAGAGAAGAAAAAAAATTAAATCAAAAAGATTTAGGAAAAGAATTAAATGTAAATCAAATAACAATATCACAATATGAAAGAGGAACAAGAGCATTAAGCATAGAAATGCTTATAAAATACGCTGATTATTTCAATGTAACAACAGATTATATATTATGTAGAGATAAAAAAAATAAAGTAAAAGAAGAAACACAAATAGATAAAATTGAAGAAAATATAAATAAAACAGAAGAAAAAGTAACAAAAATAGAAAAACAAATAAATAATATAGAAAAACAAATAAACATAATAGGAAATAAAGTAAGTAAGGGAAATATGAATTTTAATATAAAATAAATAGAAAGGTGGTGAAAAAATGAATAAATACGAAACAGAATTAAAAATAATAAGAAGTCAAAGAGCTTACGACAGAGTAGGAAACATTAGAATATCATCACCAACAGAAGAAAGAATTAATGAAGTAGCAGAACAACTAAATATTGAATTTGAAGAAGCAGCTGAATTACTAATAGATATAGGAGCAAGTAATATAGACTGTTGGAATTAAAAAACAGGTTATAGGGTAAAAAAATACTC
>JBJFFW010000312.1:0-9448 GCA_051892075.1 Lachnospirales bacterium | reverse complement strand
AAGTTTGTAATAAACATTAACAGTTATATCCATCATTGAGCCTAAGCTTACAAGAGCAATTTTTTCTCCGGAATAAACATATTCAGCCTTGCCAAGTTTAATTTCAGCATTTTTTGCAAGTAAAATTTGTGATGCCACTCCTCTAGGATATCTTATAGCTACAGGTCCATTAAAACTTATGGCAAACCTTAGCATTTCCCTAAGCTCAATTTCATTTTTAGGAGCCATAACCGTAAGGTTTGGAATATGGGCAAGATATGAAATATCATAAATACCCTGGTGAGTTTCTCCATCATCACCAACTATTCCTGCTCTGTCTATTGCAAATATAACATGGAGTTTCTGAATACATACATCGTGAATAATCTGGTCATAACCTCTTTGAAGGAATGTTGAATAAACGGCAAAAACAGGAACATAACCTCCCTTAGCCAAACCTCCTGCAAAGGTTACTGCATATTCTTCTGCTATGCCAACATCAAAAAATCTCTTAGGAAAGCAATTTGCAAATTGCACCAAGCCTGTACCTGAAGGCATAGCAGCAGTAATTGCACAAATCTTTTTATCATAATTAGCAAGTTTTACAAGCTCCTCACCAAAAACATCAGAATAAGTCTTAACCTTATCCTCCTTTGGCACAATACCTGTTTCAGGATTAAAAGGAGCTACACCATGATATAGGCTTGGCTCTTTTTCAGCAGGCTCATAACCCATACCCTTTTTAGTTACAATATGCAAAAGCACAGGTCTGTTAATTTTTTTAATTCTGTTAATAACATGAATAAGCTTTGGCAAATCATGACCGTCAATAGGCCCTACATATTTTATACCAAGCTGTTCAAACATACTTCCGGGCATTAAGAAATTTTTAAGGCTGTCCTTTGTTCTGTTAAGAACACCATAAAGCTTTAAGCCACCCTCAGTTTGCATAAGTTTTCTTTGTATATTACTTTTAGTATCCATATATTTTTGTGCTGTAATAATTTCATTAAGATAATTACGCATAGCACCTACATTTTTAGATATGGACATTTGATTGTCATTTAACACAATTAAAAGCTTAGTTTTATCTCTGCCTGCATTATTAAGTGCCTCATAGACCATACCGCCTGTCATAGCACCATCACCTAAAACAGCAACAACATTATAATTATTGCCACTTAAATCCCTTGCTTTAGCTAAACCCATAGCAGCAGCTATGGAAGTTGAGCTGTGTCCTGCATTAAAGGAGTCGTAATCACTTTCTTTTGTGTTTGGAAAGCCACTTAAACCACCATATTTACGAAGTGTGTCAAAAGCCTCTTTTCTTCTTGTAAGTATTTTATGAGTATAAGCCTGATGACCCACATCCCAAACAATTTTATCTCTAGGACAGCTAAAGCAATAATGAAGTGCCATTGTAAGTTCAACAACACCAAGGTTTGAGGCAAGATGTCCTCCTGTTTTAGATACGGATTGTATTAAAAATTCTCTTATTTCTCCCGAAAGAACAGCAAGCTTTTTCAAATCAAGCTTTTTCAAATCTTCGGGAGAATTTATCTTTTCTAAGTACACATTTATCCCTCGAATCTATGGATATTTTTAAATTCTATTTTTCTCTGTCTACAAGTTTTTTTGCATATTCTTCCAAAAAGCTTGCTTTTTCTCCAAAATCTCTTATTAATTTGCAAGCTCCTTCAGATAATGTCAAATAATCTTCCTGTGCTGTTTTTAAGCCGTAAAGAGAAACATAAGTAATCTTATTATTTTTCTCATCACTGAAAACAGGCTTGCCTAAAACTTCTTGAGTGCTTGTTACATCAAGTATATCATCTTTAATTTGGAAAGCCATACCCATATTATAACCGATTTTTTCAAAACTTGAAATCTGGTCATCATTAGCACCACCAATAATAGCTCCTGCCATTAGAGCTGCCTTAATAAGTCCACCGGTTTTATTGTCATGGATATACATAAGGGTTTTATCATCAATTTTTTTATTTTCAGACTCAATATCTACAACCTGACCTACAATCATACCCTTTGTGCCACTGTACTGAGCAATAATTTCTGCTGCTCTTGCATATTTTTTCTCAAACTTTTTATAAACTGTTTCTGTCATTATTTCAAAGGCATAATTTAAAAGACAATCTCCTGCTAAAATAGCTGTTGCCTCGTCAAACTGCTTATGACAGGTAAGTTTACCTCGTCTGTAATCATCATTATCCATAGCAGGCAAATCATCATGAATTAAAGAATAGGTATGTATCATTTCAATAGCACAGGCAAAAGGAAGTGCCTCTTTAATATTTCCCCCTACTGCCTCACAGGCAGCCAACATTAAAACAGGTCTTAATCTTTTACCTCCTGCAAACACACTATAACCCATAGCCTCATAAAGACGCTCAGGATACTGACAAGTTAAATATTTTTTAAGTTCTTCATTAACCAAATCAATCTTACTTTTTAAACTTTCATCAAATCCCATAAATTATTCCTCACTTAAATCAAAATTTTTTTGTTCAAATACACCTTCATATTTCTCTTTTAAAAGTGTAACCTTTTGCTCAGCACCCTTTAACTGTTTTGCACAGTAGGCTGCAAGCTCTACCCCTTCTGTATATAATTTAAGGCTTTTGTCAAGACCAATAGAATTATCCTCAATTTCATTTACTATTTCTTCAAGTCTTGATAAAGAATCCTCAAAATTTTTCTTAGTAGCCATTTTAATCACCTATTCCATAATTTTTGCTTTTTTGTTGCCGTCTGAAAGTTCAATTTTTATTTCATCATTTAAGTTTAAATCATTAACACTTTTTACAAGGCTCTCACCTTTATACACCAAGGAATATCCCTTTTTTAAAATATTAAGAGGTGATTTATTTTCAAGGTTATCAGTTAAATTTTTAAGCTTGTTTTTACCATTTTCAATATTTTGATTTATACCCTTATTTAAACTTTTGTAAAGACTGTCAATATATAACTGATTATTGCTTATTTTGTCACCAAAATATTTAAAAGCATAATTTCCTGTAATAATATCATATTTATATTTATACTTTGAAACAATGTCATTTATTCTGCTGTTTAGCCTGTTATTTAACTCTTTTACTCTAACATTTACACTCTTATTTTCAGGTATGGCAAGCTCTGCCGCTGCTGATGGAGTTGGTGCTCTTAAATCAGAAATAAAATCTGAAATTGTAAAATCAGTTTCGTGCCCTACTGCTGATATAATTGGAATTTTAGAATTAAAAATAGCTCTTGCTACCTTTTCTTCATTAAATGACCACAAATCCTCAATAGAACCTCCACCTCTGCAAAGTATAATTGTGTCGGCTTTTCCCCATTTATTAACTAGGTTAATACCTCTTACAATATCATCTGCCGAATTTTCTCCCTGCACAAGCACAGGCACAACTACAATTTCAACATTTGGATTTCTTCTTGTAGAAATATTAATAACATCTCTTATGGCTGCACCTGTAGGTGATGTAACTACAGCTACACACTTTGGAAATTTTGGTATTGGCTTTTTATATTTTTCATCAAAAACACCTGATTTTTCAAGTCTAGCTTTAAGCTGTTCATAGGCTAAATATAAAGCACCTTTTCCTGCAGGCTCCATAGTTTTAATATAGAGCTGATACTGACCTGTTTTTTCATAAATAGAAATATATCCTCCTGCTAAAACCTTCATACCATTTTCAGGCATAAATTTAAGCCCTTGAGTATAACTTCTAAACATTACAGCACTTATTGCCGCCTCACTATCTTTTAAAGTAAGATAAAAATGCCCTAAGCCATGTGCTTTAAAATTTGAAATTTCAGCTTCTATATAAATATCCCTAAGCAAAAAATCATTTTCCAAAAGCCTTTTTAAATAACTGTTAATTTGAGCAACTGAATATACATTCATTTATTTACAATCCTTATTTTTAATAACATTACCAAGTATACCATTTATAAATACAGGAGATTTATCCTCGCTAAATTCCTTTGCAAGCTCCACTGCTTCATTAACGGCAACCTTATCAGGCACATCAGAATAAATTATTTCATAAACTGCAAGCCTTAAAATAGCAAGGTCCACCTTAGAAATTCTGTTTACACTCCAACCTCTGGAACTTTTATCTATTACATTGTCAATATCTTCAATATTATTAACTACGCCCTTGTATTCTTCCTTAATAAAATCTGCGTCATTTTCTCCATAATCTTTATATTCCAAAACATAGGTATCTAACATTTCCTTAAGAGTTATTTCTTTATTAAATTCTGTCTGAAAAATTAAATTAAAAATATGTTTTCTGGCTGTTCTTCTACTCATAATAATCCCCTATATTGCATATTTATTTATTTCACTACATTTTATTATATCATACTTTGTATTTTTTGCAAGATATTTAAGAGATAATTGAAAAGGCATTTTTTACAAGACAATTTTATCTATTCCCATAATATCAGCATAAAAAAAGGGCAAAACTGCCCTTTCTAAAAATATTATTCATCAAATAAAGCCTTTGCAAATTCATTTGAATTAAATGGCTGTAAATCATCAAGACCCTCACCAACACCTATATATCTTACAGGAATATTCATTTCATTTTTAATTGCAAGCACAATACCACCTTTTGCAGTACCGTCAAGTTTAGTAAGTACAATACCTGTAATATCGGCAACTTCCTTAAAAAGTTTAGCCTGTTGTATTGCATTTTGTCCTGTTGTGGCATCAAGAACAAGGAAAGTTTCAAGATGAGCATTTTCATATTCTTTTCCAATAATTCTTGATATTTTTCTTAATTCCTCCATAAGATTTTTCTTATTATGAAGTCTGCCTGCCGTATCACAAATTAAAATATCAGCTTTTCTTGCCTTTGCTGCCTGAACGGCATCAAATACTACTGCTCCAGGGTCAGAATTTTCTTGATGTTTAATTATATCTACCTTATTTCTCTCTGCCCAAACTTCAAGCTGGTCAATAGCTGCGGCTCTAAAGGTATCTGCTGCAGCAAGAATTACTTTTTTACCCTGTGATTTGTAATTATGGGTAAGTTTACCAATAGTAGTAGTCTTACCTACACCATTTACACCTATTACAAGTATAACTGATGGTGAAGGAATTTCCAAAGGCTTTTCGTCCTTATTTAAAAGCTCACTTATAACCTCAATTAAAGCCTTTTTAACCTGTGATGTTTCTGTGATTTTTTCACTTTTAACCTTATTTCTTAAACACTCAATAATATATAAAGATGTGTCAACTCCAATATCAGCCATAATTAAGGCTTCTTCAAGTTCTTCAAATAATTCTTCATCTACTTTTGTAAAACTTTTTAATACATTGTCAACTCCACTCATTATGTTGTCACGAGTTTTGTTAAGTCCTGCCTTAATTTTAGCAAAAAATCCCTTTGGTTTTTCTTCTGTTACAGTTTCAACCTGTTCTTGTGCAGATTCTTCTACTATAGGTTCTTCTGTTGGTTCTTCTACCACAGGTTCTTCTACTGTTGGTTCTTCTACTTCAATTTCTTCTACAGGTTCTTCAATTTTAATATCTTCTGTAGGCTCATTAATTTCTGAAGTTTCTTCAACTTCTGCCTCAACTATAGGCTCTGCAGCCTTATTTTTAATTATTTCTTCTTCCTTATTTTTCTTAAATAGCTTATCAAAAAGTCCCATTTAATTTATTGCCTCCTTTGCTTCATCAAATTTTACTGAAACAAGTTTTGATACACCTTGCTCCTGCATTGTTACACCATATAAAATATCCGCCGCTTCCATTGTGCCTTTTCTGTGAGTAATAACAATAAATTGTGTGTCCTCTGTGAAGTTGTCAAGATATTCTGCATATCTGTTAACATTGGCATCATCAAGAGCCGCCTCAATTTCATCAAGTATACAAAAGGGAGATGGCTTCATTTTTAAAATAGCAAATAAAAGTGCCATAGCAGTAAGTGCCTTTTCTCCACCTGATAGTAACATCATATTTTGAAGTGCCTTTCCAGGCGGCTGAACAATAATATCTATTCCACAATTTAAAATGTCAGAATTATCTGCAAGTTTCAACTCTGCCTTACCTCCGCCAAACATTTCAGCAAAAGTAAGAGAGAAATTATCACTTATAATTTTAAATTGCTCTGCAAACTGCTCTGTCATAAGTTTTTCAAGCTGGTCAATTACTTTTATAAGTTTCTTTTCTGTTTGAATTATATCATCTCTGTTTTTAGTAAGAAAATCATATCTTTCCTTAACAGCCGTATATTCCTCAACAGCATTAAGATTAACACTTCCCAAAGCTTTAAGCTGACCTCTTAAAGACCTTTCTTCTTTTTGAAGCTCACTGTCAGATATATCCAAAGTTTCATATTCCCTTGCAGCAACATAAGTCATTTCATACTCGTCCCACATAGAATCATATAACTTTCTGCAATTAGTATCAACAGTTTCTTTTCTAAGTTCAAGCCTTGTAAGCTCTTTTTCTATTGCTGATTTTGTTTCAAGCTGTTTTATAATATCCTGATTAAGGGTATCAATTTTTTCATTTATTTCAGCTTTTTTGTTATTTAATTCTTCTGATAATAATTTATAACTTTCATATTTTTCTATAATATTTTTAATTTCAGAAGAAATATTTTCTTTTTCTTCATTTTTAGCCAAAATCTTATTTTTAATATTTTCAGTATTAATTTTGGCATTTTCAATTTCTTTATTAATTCCTTCAATTTCAGAAATTATTCTTGAAATATCTGAATTATAAGAATAAATATCATTTTCAAGCTGATTAATTTCTACTCTTAAAGATGTTATTTCTTTACTGCTTTCTTCTCTTACATCTCTGTCAGTTTGAATTTGTGATTGATATTTATCAAGTTTATTATTAATTTCTTCAATTTCACTATTTACAATTTCAAGAGAATTTTTGCCCTCCTCAAGCTCTTTTTCTCCTAAATCTATAGTTTTATTAATTTCAGATAATTCATTACTTAAATTATTAATTCTTAAATTAATATCTGAAAGATATTCCTTAGCCTGTTCAATTTTATTTGTGGCTTCTGTCTTTCTTATGGCAATAGTTTGAAGTTCCTCTTTAGCCTCAGTAATTTTATAATCAAGATTATTGCCAATTTGAATCATCTTATCTACATCTCTGTTAACTATAACCTGTTCTTCAAAAAGCGCTTTAAGTTCATCTCTTAAAGTAAGAATTTCCCTACCCCTTGAAAATATACCTGCAGATTTTTTATTAACAGAGCCACCTGTCATTGAACCACCAACATTTAAAAGCTCACCCTCTAAGGTAACAATTTTATAGTTGTGGTTTGTTTTGTTTGCAAGATTAATAGCATTTTTAATATTATCTGCAATAATAACCCTGTCTAAAAGAGAAGACATAATATTTTCATATTCTTCAGAATAGCTTATTAAATCCTTTGCTATTCCAACAATGCCTTCTTCATTTATAATTTTATATTTTTCAGAACCTAAAGTTTTTGCCTTAATAGTTGTCATAGGAAGAAATGTAGCTCTGCCCTTATTATTCTTTTTAAGATAATTTATTGCTAAAGTTACATCTTTTTCTGTACTTGCTATAATATTTTGAATAGCAGAGCCTAAAGCAATTTCAATAGCCACCTCATATTCCTTTGGCATATTAATAAGCTCACCTACAGCACCGCTTATACCTCTAAAATCAGGGTTTTTGCTATCTCTTTGGCTAAGTACAGCCTTAACTCCACCATAATAGCCTTCATAACTTTTTTCAAGTTCTGATAAAATTTTAAGTCTTGAATTTTTTTCCTGTATAGACTTATTAATTTTATCCTGATTTTCTTTTTCAGCTATAATTTTAGAATTAAGTTTATTAAGCTGATTAGTCATTTGTGATATTTTTTCCAAAGAAAGCTTATTTTCATTTTCAGCTCTTTCAAGCTCCTTTGAAGAAAAGCTTAAAGCCTCCTCCCTTTCTAAAAGCTGTTCTTTTAATGAAGAAATATCATTTTCAATCTGATTATTTCTTAATTTAAGCTGTTCTACCATAGCCTGTTTTTTGCTTATATCACCTTTTATGTCGGTAGATTTATTCATTTTAGAAATAATATCCTGATTGTACTGATTTAAAAGTTCTTCATTATCACTAACTTTTGTACTTAATTTTGAAAAAGCTTCAAGTTTATCATTATAAATTTTTTGTTTATTTTCAAAATCTGATTTTTTAACTTCAATATGAGATTTTATTTCTTTAATATTTTCTTCTTTTTCACTAATTAAAAGAGAGCTGTTTTCTTTTTCATTTTTAATTCTTTCAATATCAGAATTAAAATGCAAAATTTCCTGTTCTATTAATCTTATATCATTATCCTTTTGCTCTTTTAAAGAACGGCTTTCAGATATACTTTCTGCCACTTCTTCTATTTTTAGCTCCGTATCAGATAAAACTCCTTTTAAGCTTTCAACTTCTTCATTATTTTTAATTTCCTGAGCCTTTTCATTTTCAAGGTCAGTATTTAATTTTTCAATATCAGAAGAAAGCTTTTTGATTTCATCTTCATATTTTTTTGCATCTCTTACAAATATATTTACTCTTACAAGCTTTAACCTGTCTGTAATAACAATAGCCTTTTTTGCTTTTTCAGCCTGAATTTCAAGAGGTCCTACCTGAGCTTCAAGCTCTGAAATAATATCATTTACTCTTACAAGATTTTCTCTTTCCTTATTTAATTTATTTGTAGCTTCAATACTTCTTGTTCTGTATTTAACAATACCTGCTGCTTCCTCAAAAAGAAGTCGTCTATCCTCGGATTTTGCCGATAAAATTTCATCAATTCTACCCTGCCCAATAATAGAATAACCCTCTTTACCTACACCTGTATCCATAAAAAGCTCTAAAATATCCTTAGCTCTGCACTTTGTGCCATTAATTAAGTAGTCACTTTCACCTGAACGATAAACTCGTCTTGTAACAGTAACTTCTGAATAGTCAATATTAAGCTTTTTATCGGTATTATCCATAACCATAGATACTTCTGCAAAGCCAAGAGGTTTTCTGTTAGCTGTACCATTAAAGATAACATCTTCCATTTTATTACCTCTAAGACTTTTGGCACTTTTTTCACCAAGAACCCACCTTACAGCATCAGCAATATTACTTTTGCCACTGCCATTAGGCCCTACTACAGCAGTAATACCCTTATTAAATTCTAACTTTATTTTTTCGGGAAAGGACTTAAATCCTTGCAGCTCTAATCTTTTAAGATACATAATATTTCTCCATAAGCAAATTAATACGAATACCATTATAGCATATATGTATAAAAATTTCCACTAAAATTTTATTATAATAAAAAGAGGTATCTGCAATTAAGCAAATACCCCTTAAATAAATATTAGTGTCTGAAATGACGCATACCTGTAAATACCATAGCAATACCATACTTGTTGCAAGCTGAAACTACATTATCATCTCTAACAG
>JBJFFW010000311.1:0-2137 GCA_051892075.1 Lachnospirales bacterium | reverse complement strand
CTTCCGATCTAAAACTAAACCTATTAGTATCAATAGGTCTTGTATCAGGTTTAATTTTTCTTGTAAAAAACTCATTAAAAGATTTCCATTTTTCAATTTTAAAATCCTTAAGGTCAATATTATTTTTAAAAATAAACGGCTTAATCAAAAAAACTGACAAGCCGCTATCCATAAACTTTCCCATTAATATTGACCACTTTGGCTTTACTAAAATTTTAAGAAATTTTCTTCCCAAAACCGATTTATAAAGCCAATCAGTAATATTAAAACCCATAATTATTCCTTTCTTATCCAAGCTGTATAAGCTGACCATATTTTACAACAAGAACAAATACCAAAATACCTAAACAGGCAAGACATAATAAACCTTGTAAATAAAGCTTTTTAACCTTAAAAGGAGATATAAAAAGTATACCTATAATTAAAAGCATAACATCATAATAACGAACTATAGAGAAAAAGTTAGTCAAGTCAAAAAGCATAACAGTAGGTATTAAAAGAGCACAACTTGTAACAGGCAAGCCTGTATAATTTGTTCTTTTATCTTCCTTATTAATCTTTCTGTTTATTTCCTGAACATTGAAAAATCCAAGTCTTATAACTGCAGCCAAAACATAAAACATACCACAGGCTACACTAAACAAACTTCTGTTACCAAGCCCATATCCTATTATAACAGGATAAACACCAAAACAAACAAGGTCGCATAAGGAATCTATTTCCATACCAAAAGTTTTAGCATCTTCACTTCTTTTACAAGTTCTTGCTATTGTACCATCAAACATATCACAAAGGCCACAAATCATAAGACAAATAAGAGAACCTCTTATACTTCCATGTCCATCCAGAGCCAAATTAGTTCCAAATATAGCAGAACACAAACCAATATATGTTAAAATCACAGAATAGTTATAATATCCTATCATTTATATTCACCTCTTTTAATATAATCCTTTATAATACCCGATACATAGCATAAATTAACAAAAACTGCACTAAAAATAAATAAAATATAAAAACTTATGCCTCTTGTAAGAAGAAGTCCTGCATTTAATAACTCCGGTGTACCATAAATAGACAAATACATTGATAAAAACACCGTTTCGCTAACTCCAACTGCCCCTGGTAAAGGTAAAATTTCAACAGTAAGAGCCAAAATAATCTGAATAGCTAAAATATACATAAAAGAAACAGCTTCCATACCTAATGCTTTGTAGACAAAAACAGCTACAAAAGATATGGCAAGTCTTTGTAAAATACATAACAAAAACACTTTTAATACCACAAAGGGATAGTTTTTCAAATAATTTGCACATTCTACATACTGAGCTTTTTTTGTTTTAAAAAAAGCCTCAGTTTTTTCTCTATTTTTAATAATTTTTAGTCCGCAGCCAACTATAAGAAAAAACTTAAAAATATACCAAATACATCTGTTAGAAAACAGCAAAAGCCAAACGCATAAAACAACAACAGCATTTAGTAAAAAACCTAAAACAAAAAGCACAAAAACCCAACTATGGCTACTCATAAAAATTTCATTTCCAAACAAAAGACAGAAAATAATACCAAGCACCATAAGTCCGAATTTATAAATTCCCGTAATTGCTATAAGTGCAGGAGTTGACTCAGTCAAGGGACATCCATCATTTCTCATACTAATAGCCATCATAGGCTGTCCTCCTGTACTTGAAGGGGTAATTGCACTAAAAAAAATCTCGGTAAAGCTATATTTAAAACACTTAAATATGGAAAGTTTATATCCTCTTTGTCTTAAAAACAAATTGACCTCATATCCACCGCAAAAAACATATAATGCCATAGACAAAAAAGACAAAAAAACAAAAAAAGGATTAGAATTTCTAATAATATCAATAATTTCGGTAAGATCCTGATTTCTTAATAAAAAGCTTAATGTTAAAGCCAAAAGAACTATTAAAACACCAGATTCTATAATAGTTTTTTTATTTTTCACCGGTTCACCTACTTTTGAAAATTGCTCATAAAAACAGTTATGATATAGTTTATCTCTAAACTATATCATAACACAAAACTTCTCTGTTTTCAACAAAATAAATATTAAACCAGGACATACGCATGAATATTTTTACTTCACCAATTTTTATACTGACATTTTTTT
>JBJFFW010000310.1:0-2142 GCA_051892075.1 Lachnospirales bacterium | reverse complement strand
TTGATAATAAGCAGGTTCTTATTGAAATGAAGGGCGAAAATATGGGTGCTATTATCGGTAAAAGAGGACAGACTCTTGACAGCTTACAGTACCTTACAAACCTTGTTGTAAATAAGGGCGAATATCCTTATATGAATGTTACTCTTGATACTGAGGGTTACAGAGAAAGAAGAAAGGAAACTTTGGAGCATTTAGCATTTAATCTTGCTAAAAAGGCTAAGCATAACAGAAAAAATGTCAGCCTTGAGCCTATGAATCCTTACGAAAGAAGAATTATTCACGCTACTTTACAAAATGACAGATATGTTACTACTTACAGCGAGGGTGTAGAACCTTACAGATATGTGGTTATTGCTCTTAAAAACAGCTATACTGCTAGAAAAAATCGCTACTAAAAAAAATTGGGGCATAGGCTTTATTTAAGTCTATGCCTATTTAGGTTTATAAGAGGTATTTATATGTTAAAGGTAAATTTAGATGATACTATTGCTGCTATTTCTACTGCTACAGGTAATGGCGGTATTGGAATTGTGAGAATTAGCGGTAAAGATGCTTTGGATATTTGTGATAAAATTTTTGTATCTCCAAAGGGTAAAAAAATTATAAATCAGAAAAGTCATACCATAACTTTTGGAAATATTGTGGATAAGGGTAATGTTATTGACGAAGTTTTGGTTTCTGTTATGAAAGCACCTAATACCTATACAAGGGAAGATGTTGTTGAAATTAATACTCATGGTGGCTACAGAGCTGTAACTTCTGTTCTTAACTGTGTTATTAAAAATGGTGCAAGAATGGCTGAGCCTGGAGAGTTTACAAAAAGAGCCTTCTTAAATGGAAGAATTGACTTAACTCAAGCAGAAGCCGTTATTGATATTATTAATGCCAAAACCGATAAGGCTAAAGATGCGGCACTTAAAAGATTAGAGGGCAGACTTTCTAAAAATATTAAGGCTTTAAGAGAAGAAATTTTGACTATGCTTGCCCATATTGAGGCGGCTATTGCTTATCCTGAACATGATGATGAAACTATGACCTATAATATGATAAGTGATGGCACTAACAGGATTTTAAAGGAAGTTGAAAAGCTTATTTCAAGTGCCGATACAGGTAAAATTTTTAAAGAGGGTATTAAAACCGTAATCTTAGGCAGACCTAATGTTGGCAAATCCTCTCTTTTAAATTCTTTACTTCAAGAGGACAGAGCCATTGTTACTGATATTCCCGGAACTACAAGGGATACCCTTGAAGAAATGCTAAATGTTTATGGTATTCCTTTAAATATTATTGATACGGCAGGTATTAGAGATACTGATAATGTAATTGAGAAAATTGGTGTTGAAAAATCTAAAAATTTGGCTGAAGAAGCTGACTTGGTTCTTTTAATGTTTGATGGAAGTAAGCCTTTGTCTGATGAGGACAGACTTCTAATTAAGCTTACTGAAAATAAAAAGGTTATTACTCTTGTAAATAAACTTGATTTGGAGAGAAAAATTGATTTAGATGAAATAGACCACCTTAATCCTATTAATATTTCAGTTAAAAATGATAAGGGTATAGATGAAATTTATGAAAAAATAAAATCTATGTTTATGGTTGGGGATATTAACTTAAATAGTGATGTTATAATCTCCGGTGAAAGAAATAAGGCAAGCCTTATTAAGGCAAAGAACTATCTTTTAAATGTTATTGATACTTGTAATAACTCTATGCCTGAGGATTTTATTTCTATGGATTTAACTGAAGCTTATCAGGCTCTTGGTGAAATTACGGGAGAGGCTTTGGAAGAAGATATTATTGATAAGATATTTAGTGAGTTTTGTTTGGGTAAGTAGAATATAGGGGATAGGTAATAGGTAACAGGTAATGGGTAAATGTAGGGGCGAACATTGTTCGCCCATAAAATAAAAATAAACCAATGGTTGAGTTTGGTTAAAAATAAATTTTCAAGGATTTACCTTTGGGTAATTAAGCAAAAAAAGTTGACACTGGTGGGGGTAAGGGGACAGAGTTCTCGAAAAATCAAAATTTGGAGGTGTATTTATGGAACTTTTTCAGGGAAGTAATGTTGTAGTAACTAAGCCTAAGATTTTGGCTAATGGAGACTATAAGGATTTTGGCTATGGCTTTTATTGCACAAAT
>JBJFFW010000309.1:0-9632 GCA_051892075.1 Lachnospirales bacterium | reverse complement strand
GCACTAAAATAGAACTTTTATTAAATCAGGTTTTCTCTTTTGTAGGAGTGCCAAAGTTAGAGTGCAGTGGAAAATTTGAAGGTGCTTGTTCTATAGCAATAGATAAAAATAACAGCCAAAAAGCTATAATTACCCTTACAAAAAATATTAATACAGGTACTACAGGTACTATAAAAATTAGCGATATTTTTATTGAAAGGTCTAAAAATGCCACAAGCAGTTTTAAAAATGTGGATATGACTATTACATCAAGTGTATGGAAAGACACAACTTATGTTTGTAATGTAGCAAATTATAAAGAGGGTGCAAATGAAGCTCCTCCTCTTATTCTTAAAAGCTCTGCTGTAAGTGCTAAAAAATATTCTCAGCCTTTTAATTTCACAATTACAAATAGTGGCAGAACTTTTAAGGCAGGAACTAAAATAAAGCTTTCTTTTGATAATAATTATGTTGTATTTACAAAGGGAAATAAGGCTAAAATAAGTGGTAAAGACGGATTTGAAAATAATTGTCAATTAGTTTATGAAAATGAAAGTGCTTATATTTTAATACCAAATGATGTTCAAGGTAGTGGCACTATTAGTGTAAACGGTATTGTTATTGAAAAGAAAGATGAAGAAGAATTTACAGGAAATGTAATAATGAGTGCCGAGGTAGAGGGTGATAGTGGAAGTAAGCAAAGTGTTGCTGTAGCTAAATATTCTTCAATTTATGATACTGTACCTCAAACTACAACAGAGGCTACAACAGAGGCAACAACTGTTTCTTCTGAAAATAATACAAGTGGAAAGGTAGTTAAGTTTGTAATTGGAGATAAAACCTATTCTATAAATGGGGAAGAAAGTGAGCTTTTAGCATCTCCTTATATTAAAGAGGGTTACACAATGTTGCCTATGAGAGCTATTGCAAATATTTGTGGTATAAGTGATGATAAAATAAGCTTTTTAGAGGGTACTGCAACCTTTGTAATTGCAAATGGTATAGAACTTAAAGTAACGGCAGGAAGTGATAAGTATACTGTTGGAGATAAAAGTATAAATTCTTCAACTTCTGCTGAAATTGTAAATGGCACAATGTTTTTACCAATGAGAGATTTGGCTAATGCCATTGGAATAAGTAATGATAAAATTTCTTTTGATGGTGAGAAAAAAGAGGTTACTTTAAATATTTAAAAATAAGGCTTCAGCATTAATTTTGCTGAAGCCTTGTTTTATTTCTTGAATTATTACTAAGTGTAAGAACAACAACTGTTATCATAATAAGAATAAGTCCCAATATATCACTAAATTTAAAATCGGTCCCAAGCCATAAAAAAGCTATAACTGCCGATGCCACAGGTTCAACACAGGCACATAAACTTCCTGTAACAGAGCCTGCAAGCTGACAGCCCTTTACATAAAGACCATAGGATAAAACAGAGCCTAAAATAGTTGTGCCTAAAAAAGCAAGAACCATTGGTAAATCCAAATTTGGAATTGAAACTGCATTATCGTTTAATAAAATCATAGGCAAAGAACCTATTAAATTGCCCCAGCCAAGCATTGCAAATACACTTGATTTTCTTGAAAGGGAGGGAGATTGAATAGTATAAACACCATAGCATACTCCGGATAAAAGTCCCCAAAACAAAGCCTTTGGAGAAATCTGCATACTATTAATATTTCCTCCCGTTGCCATAAAAAATACTCCGCTCATAGCTAAAATAAGAGCAAAAAATTGTGTAATACTTGGAAGTTTTCTTTTTGAAAAACATATAAAAACCATAACTAAGGCAGGTGCTATATACTCAAGAACAGTTGCCGTAGCAGAATTTGAATTATAAATAGCCATAAAATAAGAATACTGACAGCAGGCAACACTTATAAATGCGAAAACAAGAAAAGATAAAATATTCTCTTTTTTAAACACACTAAACATATTTTTCTTTATTTTTGGATAAGTAACAATTAAAATAAAAAATCCTGAAAAAATAAGTCGCCAAGTGCTTAACCACCTTGCATCAATACCCTTTTGCTCAAACAAATACTGACCGCAGACTCCGGAAAAACCCCAGAACACACCGCCTATAAGAGTAAAAATTATTCCTTTTAATTTGTTTGACATTTTATCACTCCATTAAAATTTAATGAGGTTATTATACTCCCATTTAATTTTATTTACAAGAGCATAAATAATTATTTTTTTAATGAAAAATGATTAGAAAATCAAATATTATCTTCCTTATCCCTATCCATATCAGGCACATATTTTCTAAATACCATCATAAAAAATATAGATGTTATAAAGCAGTAAAGTCCAACACATACCACAAAAAGAAATGGAAATTTAATACATATAAACACCATTACAATAAACACTGCAAAACAGCTTATAGTTGTAACAATATGCCTGTTAGCCATAAAAAAGGCATTTCTTAAAACTCCGAAAAATTTAAGTTCAAATCTTGAAAGTATAGGAAAAGCATACATGGCAGTAGCTATAACTTCATAGGCAATTACTATTGACAAATAGAAAAATATTGTTTTGTAAGCTGATGTTATATTAAAAAACAAAATAACAGCAAAAAATGCAAAAAATATTGTAAGAAGTGTTGCTGTTACAAAGTTTTGCTTAAAACTTTTGAAAAAATCCCTTGTAACATAACCCTCTCTGTCGGATAATTGCCTTGTTGTAACATAATATAATGCTGTTGTTGCCGCTCCTACAGTAAAAATAGGCAGACTTACTACAGACCATATAATAGTGAGAATTATAAGGTCGCAAAGTATTGTTCCATATTTAAAAAAAAGACTGTCAGGTCCAAATAATTTATCCATAAAATCCCTCCCGAAATTTCTTATTATTAGTATACAATAAATTTGTAAATTTATCAAGGTATAGTGCATAATATAAAGTGATTGTATATTTTGGAGGTTATAATGGCAACTGGATTTTTACAGGTTGAATTATACGACAGCACAGTAGCATTGCCTGTTTCAGGAGGCAGAGTTATTGTAAGAGGCACAGATGAGGTTGTGTATTATGATGTTTTTACTGATTCCTCAGGGCAAACTGAAGTTATGAGCTTACCTACCGTTACTATAGAATATTCTTTAGAGCCTGGAGAACCTCAGCCATACACTCCTTATAATATTGAGGTTTATGCTGATGGCTACAGACCTGTTAAAATAAATGGAGTACAGATTTATGACTCCCAAACAGCACTTCAAAGAGTATATCTTGAAGAAGGAATAGATGAGGTTATTATAAATGTTCCACCTCCTGTTTTATATGGAAACTATCCTGAAAAAGAGCCTGAGGAGGAGGTAAAGCCTATACCTGAGGAAAGTGGCTTTGTGGTACTTGACAGAGTTGTAATACCTGAATATATTGTAGTTCACGACGGTGTGCCATCATCAAATGCCACAAATTATTATATACCTTATAAAGATTATATTAAAAATGTGGCATCAAGTGAAATTTATTCAACTTGGCCTGATGCGGCACTAAGAGCTAATATTCTTGCTATTCAGTCCTTTGTCCTAAACAGAGTTTTTACTGAATGGTACAGAAACAAAGGCTATAATTTCACTATTACAAGCTCTACAAGATATGACCAGTCTTTTAGTTATGGTAGAACAATTTATGAAAGTATAAGTCAAATTGTAGATGAAATGTTTACTGATTTTATAAGGAGAGAGGGAGAAATTCAGCCTTTATTTGCTCAGTATTGTGATGGCAGAGAGGTAACTTGCCCAGGTTGGTTAAGTCAATGGGGTTCAGCAGAGCTTGCCGAGGACGGTTTAAGTGCCATAGAAATTTTAAGGTATTATTATGGCGATGATATTTTTATTGATACGGCTGAAAGAGTAAGCGGTGTGCCTGTAAGCTATCCGGGAGAACCTCTTGCAACAGGCTCTCAAGGTGCCGATGTAAGAACTATTCAAAGACAGCTTAATACTATTTCAACAACATATACTGCCATTCCTAAATTAAGAGTTGACGGAATTTATGGTGAGGCAACAGCCGAGGCTGTAAGGGAATTTCAGAAAATATTTAATCTTCCACAAACAGGTGTTGTAGATTCGGCAACTTGGTATCAGATTTCTCAAATTTATGTTGCCATTGAAAAACTTGCAGAATTATAAATAAGTGTTGCAAAAAATAACCAAAATATTTATAATAAAACTAGGTAATAAGGAAAACAAGTAACAAGTAATAAGTAATAAGTAATAGGTATGGTTAGTTTATAAATCTGTATAAGAATTGTGTGATTTTACCTTGCTTATAATACAGAGAAATTTAACAGGTATATATATCTATTACCTATTACCTATTACCTATTACCTATTATCTATTACTTATTACCTATTACTTAATTCGGAGGTTATTTTTATGTTAAGAGTGGGTCTTGGTTACGATGTTCATAAATTATGTGAGGGCAGAAAGCTTATAATGGGTGGAGTGGAAATTCCTTATGAAAAGGGACTTCTTGGTCATTCTGATGCTGATGTTTTAATTCATGCAATTATGGACGCAATTTTAGGAGCTGGAAAAATGGGTGATATTGGAAAGCTATTTCCTGATACTGACCCTAAATACAAAGGAATTTCAAGTATTTTGCTTTTAAAATATGTTAAAGAAAGAATGGACGAGGCAGGTTTATCTGTAGTAAATATTGATTCTATTATTGTTGCTCAAAGACCTAAAATGCGTCCATATATTGAGGAAATGGAAAAAAATATTGCAGATGCCCTTAATTGTTCTACAGAAGTTATTAATGTTAAGGCTACTACAGAGGAAGAACTGGGCTTTACAGGCAGGGGAGAGGGAATAGCGGCAAAGGCTGTATGCTTACTTGAGAAGAAATAAGGTGGTTTTATGAAAAAGGTTTTTATTGGTTTTTTTATTGCTGCTTTAATGACGGCAAATGTCTATGCTGCACCAAATGTGTCAGTAGATGGAAAAATTATTGATACAAGTGCTATTATAGAAAATGGCAGAACTTTAGTGCCTGTAAGAGGTGTATTTGAAAGTTTGGGTTACAGTGTGGACTGGAATAGCGAAAATAACACAGCCACTATATCTAATGATATAAATACTGTAACATTAAAAAATGGTGATACATATTTTACAGTAAATAATGAAAAAATTGTTCCAGATGTTCCTCAGCAAATTATAAATTCAAGGTTTTATCTTCCTTTAAGAGCTGTGGCTGATGCTGTGGGAGCTTATGTAAGCTGGGATAAGGGAAGTGAAACTGCCGTTGTAAACAGTAAGGAGGCTGAAAGTGTGTTTGTTACTTCTCCTACACCTGGAGTTAAAACTATTAAAAATTTACTTCTTACTTCTTTAATGCCTGTTGGAAAGACAATGTATATTTATGGTGGCGGTTGGAATGAGGAGGATACAGGCTCCGGTATAGAAACTGTTACAATAGGTTTATCTGATAAATGGCAGGAGTTTTATGATAAACAAAATTCAAGCTATAATTATAAAGATTATAATTATAAAAAAGATGTGTCTGTAATTCATCTTGGACTTGACTGTTCAGGTTTTGTAGGTTGGTCCCTTTATAATACTATAAACAGCGAAAATAATTTAGAGGGCTTTGTGGCTTCATCTAAAAAAATAGCAGGAAATTTATCTTCTTTAGGCTGGGGTACATTAAGGAAAAAAGGTACTTTCACCGATTATAGAGCAGGAGATATTTTAAGTGCTTCATGCACAGATTGTGCCCATGTGTGGATTTGTATTGGTCAATGTGATGACGGAAGTGTTGTATTTGTTCATTCATCACCTCCGGGAGTTTCAATTTGTGGCACATATACTCCAAGTGGAAATGAAAATTCAAAGGCTATTAATTTGGCTAGAGAATATATGAGTAAGTATTATCCTAATTGGTATAATAAATTCCCTGAAGTATCAAGAAATCAGTCATATTTATCCCATTATGACAGGTTTAGATGGGTTGTTGGGGGAAAGGTATCTGACCCTTGTAATTTAACGGATATGAGTGCTGAAGAAGTTTTGAAAAACCTGTTTAATGAACAGTAAAAATTTTAATATCGTTGGTGAAATATATTATTTGTCAAATGTAACTAACATTGTAGAGAAGTTTTAACTGTTCTTATTTACTGACTATTTGGGCGACCACTGGTCGCCCCTACTTATTATCTATTACTTATTCCTTACTTCACCGTAACCTCATACAAAACCTCTGCCAATTTTTCAATAGAATTATGCACTTCTTCAACTGTATTTGTCTGAGCACCAAGCTCAATTAACATACTTTTATCTTTCATGTGGAGAGAGTATCTGTAGGCATTAAGATATATTTTTCTTGTAAGATTAGGGTAGAGTTCATTCATTTTCATTTGCATTTTAAGGCTTAGAGCTAAATTTGTGTTAATATATGGATTTTTAAGGGAAGAAATATCTTCAAGTTTTCCATTAGTCCATTTTCTGCATAGTCCGTTAAAAAACATAACCTTTGCACATTTATCTCCGTCTATATTGCTTACAAGTCTTAAATTTTCGTTTACACCATCTCTATGTAGGTCTATAACAAGTTGTATTGAAGGGTTTTCTTCTATAATATGGCTTATAACAGGCTCGGCTCTTTCATAAGCTCCATCTCTTTGTAGTTTTCCATTTACCACATCAAATTTTTGTGTAAAGTGCATAACCTCAATACCATATTTATCCTCTAAAAGCTCTTTTAAATATTCTCCTGCTCCTATTACTCCCTCATTTTCATTTTTACTGTCTAAATACATTTCACTTCCATGGGTATGAAAAATCAAAATTTTTGGGCCATTTTCCTCTATATTAATATGTACATTTTCATTAAGCAACTTATCTATATTAAACATATCCTCTTTCATACCTGTTTTTTTATCAACGGCATAGTAATTTTTTTGCAGGGTGCTTATGTTTCTAAGCTTTGATATATCTGTTTCTGTTTCGGCTTGTTCATTTAGCGTATCATAATAGGTAATAGAGGCATCGGCTGTTTCCAAAAATTCTATATCGTTTATTACTTTGTCGTTATATAGGGGGCGGTGTCGGGCTAAAAGTGTGAGTACAATTAATGACACAATAATAATTCCTTTCTTCGTAAAACCGCCTCCTTTAAAATTCATATATAATATATGTAGATAAATTTGCGACTAGAACTTTTTACCAAAAAATTTCTTTCAAAAATGTTCAAAGTGCCGAAATTGGATAAAATAGCCACTTATAATGAAAATAACTATTGACTTATTTGACAAATAGGAATAAATTTAACAGTGTAGAATGATAATGGGGGAGGTTGTTAATTTATTGGGGAAATATATACTCTTTCCATTATCTAAATCGACATTTTATATTTCATAAAGGAGGAAATTTTATGAAAAAAGGCTTAAAAAGATTTTTAAGCAAGGCATTGGCTGTGTGTATGACAGTGTCATCTTTGTCAATGCTTCAAATTGCTACTCCTATTCAGACAATGGCTGCTTCAAGTATAGCTGTATCTGAAAGCGGAGGATGGATGGAGAGCTGTTATGTTGAATGGACAGGCGGTTCTTCAAGTTACAAAAGCTATAATGCTTATGTAAAAAAATCAAGTGACTCCTCATGGACTAAACTTGATGATGCTCTTATTAGAAGATATTCTTCTAATTGGAGAGCTGATGCAGTAGGTCTTGCAGCAGGCAGCTACGATATGAAGGTCGTGCCTGTAGATTCAAGCGGTGAGGTTACTGCTGATGCTATTACTTCAACAGGTATTACTGTTACAAATTATGACAGATCAGGTGCTGCTTTTTCACCTAGTTCAACTTATAAGGGTGCCGGTGCTTATAATTCAGACGGTACACTTAAAAGTGGGGCAAAGGTTATTTATGTAACTCCTGACACTGCCAAAACTGTTACTGCAACTATTGGCGGTGTAAGCTATACAGGTTTCCAGAATATAGTTTACGGCTTACAGAAAGGTACAGAAACTGCTCCTATTGATATTCGTATTGTTGGTATGATTAAGGCTGACAATATGGATTCGTTCCTTAGCTCTGCTGAGGGTTTACAGGTAAAGGGTAAAAACAGTTATTCTAATCTTAACCTTACTATTGAAGGTATTGGTGAGGATTCAGGTATCCATGGTTTCGGTATGCTCCTTAGAAACTGTTCTAATGTAGAGCTTAGAAACTTTGCAGTTATGAACTGTATGGACGACTCTATCTCTCTTGATACAGACAACAGTAATGTTTGGGTACATAACCTTGACCTTTTCTATGGCCAGACAGGTAGTGCCGCTGACCAGGTAAAGGGCGATGGTACAGTCGACCTTAAAGCTGATTCAACTTATGTAACAATTTCAAACAACCATTTCTTTGATAATGGTAAGTCATCTCTTTGTGGTATGAAGAGTGAGTCAACTTCAAGTTATATTACTTATCACCACAACTGGTTTGACCATTCTGATTCAAGACATCCTAGAATTAGAACAATGTCAGTTCATATTTATAACAACTATTTTGATGGCTGTTCTAAATATGGTGTTGGTACAACAATGGGTTCTTCTGCCTTTGTTGAAGCTAACTATTTTAGAAATACTAAATATCCTATGATGAGTTCAGGACAGGGTAGTGATGCCTTAGGTTCTGGCACATTCTCAGGTGAAACAGGTGGTATGATTAAATCTTACAACAACACTATTGTTGGTGGTAATGGATATTATACTCAGAACAGTCCTGCTTCTACAGGCTATGATGCTTATGAAGTAACTTCAAGAACAGCTACTGTTCCTTCTAGTGCAACTACAGTATCAGGTGGTACATCTTACAACAACTTTGATACAGGTGCTACAAGCTATGATATTAATGTAGCTGCATCAGCTGTTGATGACCCTGCAAATGTTCCTTCAGTTGTTATGGCTACAGCAGGTAGAGTAAACGGCGGTGATTTTAAATATACATTTGATAACTCAACTGAAGATACAAACTATGGTGTTATTTCAGACCTTAAAACTAAGGTGGAAAATTATAGCTCACCTATTGTATCTATTGGTGGTGCAATTGATGGTTCAGGTATTGTTACTGAAACTACTACTTCTTCTTCAGAAACACCAACTGAAACTACTACTTCTTCTTCAGTAGAAGAATCATCAGAGGCTACTACAACTGTTATTGACGAAAGTGCAATGACTCATAACTTTACTCTTAATGGTACAACTTCTAGCTTCTATAAGATAAATGGTAGTTTATCTACAAACTATGGTACTGTAACATACAATAACTTAACTCTTACTCAGTGTTTAAAGATGGAAAGCTCAACTTATATTGACTTCTCACCTGAGGTTGACGGTACTTTAATTGTTGTTACTAATCCTGCATATTCAGGTACTATAGAGCTTGACGAAAATGTGATTACAATAGGAAGTGACGGTGTTGCTACTTTAGATGTTACAGGTGGTGTAACTCACGAACTTTCTAAGGGCAGCGGTTCAAATTATGTATTCTATATTGCCTTTGTTCCAAAGACATCAGAAGAAACTACCGTTACAGAAACTACAACTGAAACTACTACTACAACTACTACAGAAGCAACTGAAACTACAACTCAGTCTTCAAGTGGTGGAGATACACCAAGTGGCGATAATGTTATTAATC
>JBJFFW010000308.1:0-9666 GCA_051892075.1 Lachnospirales bacterium | reverse complement strand
AAGCGGTATTATATTAAAGTTTGTTTACAATTTATTTACTCATGCGTTTGTCCTGCTATCCTATTTTGATAGCCTAATATTTTCTTGCAACATTTTTTCTTATAAATTCTTTACTTTCATAAGCCTTTTCATCAATAATTCTGTTTGTAATAGAATAATTAATATTACTTGTTAATTTTTTGACAAAATCATCATCACTGTCAATAATTCTTCTGTCCTCTAAATGAACTTCCTTTAAAAGTGAGCTAACCTTATTTAACCTGCTTGGGTTAGTTAAATAGCAAATAAATTTCTTTCTGTTTACTATTGAAAAAACAGCTCCATGAAAAGTGCCTGTAACAACATAATCAGCATTTCTAAACATATTTACCCATTCAAAAGGAGTTAAATTAACAGTAATGTCGCTGTAGGCTTTACTGCACTCACCTGCACCATAAACATAGAGTCCATTTTCCTTTGCAAAATCAAAAATTTCCCTTTTTTTATTTTCAGGCATTTTATCACAGCAATAAAATAAAATATATGGTTTTTTAACTTTTTTAACTTCCTTTCTTGGAAATTCTGATAAAAAGGTAGGGTCGAGAACTCTTGGAACATCAATATCCCTAATACTTTTTACAAGTTCTTCAGTTAAATCATCTCTTGCTGAAATGGCTTTAAAACTTTTAATTCCCTCTTTTACATAGTTTGGCACAGTATCATCATAACGGGTTTTGCCTGTGCTTGGACCATAGGCAATAAGATTTTTACAGGTAAGACCATACCCAAACTTTATTTTGGCGTTTCCTCTGCCTTTGTAATTCCAAACCTCGTCACTTCCAATAATAATATAATCAAAATCAAGCTCATTTACAGCTTTTACAGTAAAACAAGGCTTAGTCAAATCAAGATAATTTTCTCTTGCAATTTTAAAGGTTTTAGGAAGCTTAATTTTATTAAGCCAAGCCTTAAAACTGTCCTTTTCCCTATCAAACTTAAACCAATCAATAGTGTTTGCAATAAAGTGCTTTAAATAAACATAATTTATAATAACAACTTCATCACCGGGATATAGCTTTTTTACTGCCTGCATAAGAGAATATGCCTGTAAAAAAGCACCAAAATTATTAACATAATGATGAGTTAAAATTCCAATTTTCATATTACCAAGCCCTTTACCAATTATTAATAAATAAATTATAACACTCATATATTCATTTGTCAAACAGCCAAAGCCCTTATTTTAACAGCTTTTTAGCTTGTTTTACAATATTTTTAATAATATATATATCTTTGCTTTCTACAGACTTACCATAAACGGCTTTATTTGAAAGATTTTTTAATATTTTGGCATCATTTTCATTAAGTCCAAGGCTAATAAGCTTGTCTGTTATTTCAGTAAAATCACTTCCTAAATTAAGACAAAGCTCTTTTCTTAAATTATCCATAATCATATAAACTTTTTTGGAATTATCGGCTTTTTTATATTTGGTTTTCCATTTTATTACAGAAAAAACCTTTTTGCCAAAAAACTTTATAATTAAAGCCAAAATAAATATTACAAAAATAATAATAAAAATATTTAATAAATTTTTGCCTAAGTTTAAAGGATTATAAATTTCATTTTCTATAGGCTTAAAATATTCAGACAAAATATTTTCTCTGGTTTCTACTTCTTCCTCTTTATCATATTTTTCAGAAAGCTCTAAAAATGAAGGTGATGGTGAGCTATCTACAACTATCCAGCCTATACCTTTTTTGTAAACCTCTGCCCATGAATAAAAATTAGCTCTGTTTACATCTGTTCTTGAAATTCCTTTTTTTTCAAATTTTCCTCCAAGTATCTGCTCACTATCTATTTTATAGCCAGAGGCAAATCTTGCAGGTATTCCTAAAGCTCTGTAAATTAAAACTGTGGCAGAAGAAAAATGAGAAAAATTGCCCTTCTTTGTCTCTTCAAGAAAATAATTAACATAGTCCTCTCCAAAAGGCACAACATTTCTGTCAAATTCATAAGTATAATTATTTTCAAAATATGTATAAAGCTTATTTTCTATTTCTTCAATATCATCATTATCTATATCTATTGAAGCCTTTGAAATTATGTCCTTTGCTGTTTGTAAATTTTCATTATCTATATTTAAAAAGCTGTTTTTAACATATTCATAATATTTTTCATCATCAATTTCCACCATTTCATCTTCATAAGCCTTAACCTTATACTTATTTGTGCCAGTGCCTTTAACTTCACAGTCATTAATATAATTAAAGGCATCACAATCTTCCATTACAGTATAATAAGGAACATAAACTTCATCTTTAAAGCCTTTTTCCCTATAGGTTATAAATTCAATTTCATTATAATCTGCCTCTTTTTCTTCTAATTTTTTTGCTTTTAGGTCACTTAAAGAAATATCATTTAAAGAAGAATTGCTAATCCATGTATTTGACCTGTATTTATAATCTGTACCTGTATAGCTTTTAATATAAATGCTGTCCTCACCAATAGGGTATAACTTAATTTGAAAAACGCTTTTAAATTTAGGCTTTGCCACACTATAAAATCCAAGCTGACCGGGGTCAACTTCATAAGGCACATTAAAATCTTTATATTCAGCATATTTTAAAATAAGAGAGTCCTTTATGGCATATTTTAAATAATCATTTTCTGCCATTGGCTTAATTAAATTATTAAAGCTGTTTTTTGTAAATAATGCTCCCGAAAAAGAAAAGACAATGACAAATCCCAAAACAGCAGCCAAAATTCCACAAATTAACCCCTTTAAACTCTTTATTTTTTTTACAAAAGAATATTTAATAAATAACACAGCAAAAAAACAGCCTATTAACACAACTACATAAACACTATTATCATTACAATTTAAAATACTTCTGTAAAATATAACTCCAATTACAATAAATAAACTAAATATAACAGATAAATTTCTGCCAATTAAATAAGATACAACTATAGCTGTAATTACAGTTAAAATCATTATTACAAAATTAACCTCATTTGTGCAGTCAACACCAATAATTTTATCAAATCCGTCAGCATAGGGAAGCCCAAAACTTGTTCTGACTGTGTCATAGCCTGAATTTAAAATAGACAATATACCTATTTTTATTTTATCAAGATTTAAAAAGGAATAATAGGAAATACCACCAATTCCAAATAAAAAACCAAATAAAGCCACAAAAAAATTACTGTAAAAAACAGAGCATATTAAAGATGTAATAATAGAAATTTTTAAAATATAATAAAAATCTATTTCAATATTTAAAGAACTAAAAGCTATATTTATAATAATACTACTTATTATAACAGATAAAACAATAGGAAAAATGATATTTATTAAATTATAAAAAATATTTTCTTTTTTATATTCAATAATATGAAAGCCATATTTATCCTTCATTATATCAACTCCTTAGTTCTGCCTACATAAATACAATTACTGTTTGGAAACTGCCTTTTAAAAGCATTTTTTACTGAAAATTCTCTGTAATGAGGATAAGATGAAAAAAGTGTGTCCATAAGTTTTTTAAGAGCTTTTTTATTTGTAATATGAGAAAAAGACAAATCTTCCTGTCCCTTTATTTGCCACAATACATAAAAACTTTTGTTATTATTAATAAAAGCATTTGCTAAAGAATAAAAATTATCAAACCTTATATCAAGACATTCCTCTGAAAAATCAAACAAAATTATATATTCTTCTGAACCTGTCTTTTCAAATTCCTTAACCATAATTTCATCTTTTCTTGCTGTCTGTTTCCAGTTTATGGAATTTAATCTGTCTCCTTTTATATATTCTCTTACTCCTAAAATATCTCCACTTGTTGAAGCATAATTTTTAATTGCCCAGTTTAGGTCAATTTCAGTATCACCTATTTTTAAAATGTCAGTCTTTTCTATTTTTGGCATTACTTTAATGTTTACTGAATATTTTTTATTTATCTTTTTTTTGAAAATGCCAAAAAAATCACTTACAAATATATCTTTTGAAACAATTTCATATTTTCCCGAATTTTCAAAAACTACGGGAATTTTAATTTTTCCACCAAATATAGGCAAAATAACCATAGTTTTTTTAGTTTCAAACTTTTCATAATAAATTGAACCTATGGTAATTGATGTATGTAAATAGCCAAATATAAAAGGATTTTTACAAATTATGTTTATATTTTCACTTTCTCCCTTAGTTAGCTCATATTTTTTTAAGTTAATTTCAACATTTATTTTTTTAATTCCCACAAAATACAAAATTTCCACAACCAAAGGAAAAACCACAACAAATACTGCCATTATAAAAAGTTCGTAACTATGAAAAAATCTCATAGCTAAAATATCGGCAAAAAGAATTATAAAATAAATAAAAACCTTTAAAAATCTAATCATTTTACTACCTTAATACTCTCTGAAATTTCCCTAATTAAATCTTCCTCATTTATACCCTTTGCCAAAGCCTCATTATTAAGCTCTATCCTGTGAGGGCAGGTAGAATTTAACACTTCTTTTACATCTTCAGGCACAACATAATCTCTGCCCTCCATAAAACTTCTTGCCTTAGCCATATTTAAAAGGGCAACACTTCCTCTGGGACTTATGCCTGTTAAAATATATTTTGAATTTCTTGTTGCCTTAGCTATATCAACAATATATCCCAAAACAGAATTATCCGTATAAATATTATAAACCTTATTTTTAATATCTAAAATTTCATCTTTTGTAAAAACAGGCTCTATTAAATCCAAATTTTTTTTAGAAGAATTTTTCAAAATTTCAATTTCATCTTCTCTTTCAGGATAACCCATTGAAAGCCTTGTCATAAATCTTTCAATTTGTGATTGAGGAAGTCTTTGAGTACCAGCCGAACCAAAAGGATTTTGAGTTGCAATAACAATAAAAGGCTCAGGGAGTTTTCTTGTAACCTTATCTACAGTAACCTTTCCCTCCTCCATAGCTTCTAAAAGAGCTGACTGGGTTTTGCTTGATGTTCTGTTAATTTCATCAGCAAGCAAAATATTTGTCATAACAGCTCCTTCTTCATAAGTAAAATCCCCGGATTTTTTATTATACATAGAAAAACCTACAACATCACTTGGCAATACATCAGGAGTAAACTGTATTCTTTTATAAGAAAGACCCATAGCAGACGAAATTGCAACAGCCAAAGTAGTTTTTCCCACTCCGGGAATATCCTCCATTAAAATATGACCACCTGCAAAAATAGTCATTACAACCTTTTTAATAACATCATCTTTACCCTTTATTACCTTTGCTATTTCACTTATTAATTTATCAATTTTATCCATTTTAAAACCTCCCTAAATGCGTAATTTAAGTATATCACGATAGTTTTTACATAGCAACAAAAAATTCCTTAATAATTATGTTACTTATATTTACATTTTTTAAAATTTATGTTATAATTAATCGAATTTTATGTAAAAAAAGGAAAGGATTTAATTTTATGAGGAAAATTTTATCAGCTTATCTTAATACAAATTTAGTATTAAGAATTGTTATCGGTGTGGTTATCGGTATTTTATTTGGTATGTTTTTACCGGGTGCAACTGTTGTAGGTCTTTTTGGTGAAGTATTTGTAGGTGCTTTAAAGGCTATAGCTCCAATTCTTGTATTTGTACTTGTTATAAGCTCTCTTGCAAATGCAGGAAAGGGTATTGGAAAAAAGTTTAGAACTGTTATTATTCTTTATATGGCAAGTACATTTTTAGCTGCCGTAGTTGCCGTTATTGGTACAAGGTTATTCCCTGTTACAATCGACCTTGGTTCTGTTGAAGCAGCAAGTGAGGGTGTAAGTCCAAGCGGTATTGGTGAAGTTTTGAAAAATCTTGTGCTTAATATGGTTGCTAACCCTGTTAAGAGCCTTTCAGAAGCTAATTATATTGGTATTCTTGCATGGGCAGTTATTATTGGTCTTGCTTTAAAGAAAATTGCAACTGTTAATACTAAAAGTACACTTAAAGATTTATCTGATGCCGTAACAAAGGCTGTAAGATGGATTATAAATCTTGCTCCATTTGGTATTATGGGTCTTGTGTTTAATTCTGTATCTGAAAGCGGTATCGGTATATTTACAAATTATGGTAAGTTACTTCTCCTTTTAGTTGGCTGTATGCTTGCTGTAGCTTTAATTGTAGACCCACTTATTGCCTTTGTTTGTTTAAGAAAAAATCCTTATCCTCTTGTATTTAGATGTTTTAAGGAAAGTGGCTTAACTGCATTCTTTACAAGAAGCTCTGCCGCTAATATTCCAATTAATATGGCTTTATGTGAAAAGCTTGGTCTTGACAGGGATATGTATTCAGTATCTATTCCTTTGGGTGCTACTATTAATATGGACGGTGCAGCCATTACAATTAGTGTTATGACCTTATCTCTTGCATATACTCTTGGTATACAGGTAGATATTCCTACTGCTTTACTTTTAAGTACAATAGCTGCTTTAGGTGCTTGTGGTGCATCAGGTGTTGCAGGTGGTTCACTTCTTCTTATACCTATGGCTTGTTCACTTTTTGGTATATCTAATGATATGGCAATGCAGGCTGTAAGTATTGCATTTATAATTGGTGTTGTTCAGGATTCTCTTGAAACTGCTATTAATTCTTCAGGTGATGTGCTTTTTGCAGCTACTGCTGAATTTATGGAGTGGAAAAAAGAGGGACGAGAAATAAAATTCTAATATTAATTTAAACTTGGGCGAATAATTTTCGCCCATTTTTTATTTCATTAAATCAAAATAACTCTCTTACATTAATTAATAAAAATTTAATTGTTCTTTTTGCAAAAAAGTGTTATAATCAGATATATATATTAAACTAGGGAGAATTTTGATGTTTAAAGGAACTAAAATCAGTTTTATATCACTTGGCTGTGATAAAAATTTAATAGATAGTGAAATTATGCTTGGCCTTATTGACAGAGAAGGCTATATAATTACAAATGATGACTCTGATGCTGATATTATTATTATTAATAGCTGTGGTTTTATTATGGACGCCAATGAGGAGGCTATTAATAAAATATTAGAGGTTGCAGACAATAAAATAAATGGAAATTGTAAAGGTATTATTGTTACAGGCTGTATGGCTCAAAGATATAAAGATGAAATTTTTGAGTCCTTACCTGAAGTAGATGCTGTTGTAGGTACAGGGGATTTTGAAAATATTGGAGATGTTATTAAAAAAATTCTTGAGGGCTATAAAAGCGTTAAGCTTATAACAGATAAAAATCATATTATTAATGATGAAAACAGCTTTAAAAGAATTGTAACAACTACTGGTGGTTTTGCTTATATGAAAATTGCCGAGGGTTGTGATAATCATTGTACTTATTGCACTATTCCATCTTTAAGAGGAAAATATCGTTCAAGAAAAATGGACTCTCTTATTAAAGAGGCTGAAATTTTAGCTGAACAGGGTGTAAGAGAGCTTATTTTAATTGCTCAGGATACTTCAATGTATGGTCTTGATTTATATGGTGAAAAATGCCTTTATAAACTTATAAGAGAAATTAGTAAAATAGAGGATATACATTGGATAAGGCTTTTATACTGCTATCCTGAAAATATTACAGATGAACTTATTAGTGAAATTAAAAATAACCCTAAGGTCCTTCATTATATTGATATGCCAATTCAGCACAGTGAGGACAGAATACTTAAACTTATGGGCAGAAAAAGCAGTAATGAAAAACTTAGGGAAGTTATTTCAAAATTAAGAACTGCCATTGAAGATATGTGTATAAGAACAACTTTAATTACAGGTTTTCCATCTGAAACAGAAGAAGAATTTTTAGCTCAGGCTGATTTTATAAGGGATATTGGCTTTGATAGATTAGGTGTGTTTACCTATTCGGCAGAAGATGGCACACCTGCGGCAAAAATGCCAAATCAAATTGATGAAAGCGTTAAATTATACAGAAAAAACTATCTTTTAGAACTTCAAAAAAGTGTATCGGCAAAAATTTGCCAAAGCTATGTAGGCAAAACTCTTGAAGTTATTGTTGAAGGCAAAATTGAAGGAGAAGACAGGCTCTATTGTGGCAGAAGTTTTAGAGATTGTTATGAAATAGATGGTTTTGTATTTTTTGAAAGCGACGAAGATTTAATAGCCGGTGATTTTTATAATGTAAAAATTAATGAGGCAGGAGATTACGACCTAATAGGAGAGATTATATAATGAACTTACCAAACAAACTTACAATTTTAAGAGTTATATTAATACCGGTTTTTTTATGTGTATTGCTTATTGATTTTGGAATTGATAAAAATATACAGAGATATATTGCCTTGGCTATATTTTTAATTTCATCTTTTACTGATTTTTTAGATGGCTATATTGCAAGAAAATATAATCTTGTTACAAATTTTGGTAAATTTATGGACCCTTTGGCAGACAAACTTTTAGTAAGCTCTGCTATGATTGCTTTAATTGGTCTTGAAGGACAAATTGTAGCACTTCCAAGTATAGTTGTAATAATTATAATTGCAAGAGAATTTATTATAACAGGTTTCAGAACAATAGCTGTTGAAAAAAATATTGTTATTGCGGCAGGTTTCTGGGGCAAGCTTAAAACTGTTTTTCAAATGGCAATGATTGTAGCTTTACTTTTAAATATTGATAATGAAATTGTGATTATTATAACAAAAGCACTTATTATTATAAGTGTCATTTTAGCTGTAATATCAGCCACAGACTATATTTTCAGAAACAAAGAGGTTCTGAAATAAAGGGGTTTTTATAGTGTTAAAGAAAGTATTAATTTTTGCTCTTTTAACATCTGTTATTTTGACACAGACAAGCTTTGGTTCTGATTTTGATAATATGAGTGATTATGAAAAGGCTCAGGCAGCAGGTGTTTATATAGAGGAAATAATGAAATATATAAATGATAATTATATGGGTGAAAAGGAAGTTTCCATTGAGAAACTTATGCAGACAGCAATTAGGGCTATTGCAAAGGACCTTGATGAATACAGCGATTATCTTTCACCTGAAGAATATAAGGAAATTAAGGAAGCAGAACAAAAGGTGTGGTATGCTCCTGATTTTGTGTGTGCATTTAATGAGGACGGTTATCCTGAAATTACCGAGGTTAAGCAAGGCTCAAAGGCTTATCAGACAGGTCTTAGAGAGGGTAATTTTATTAAATCAATTAGTGATATTTCAGCCTATGGAATAGGTGAGGAAGAATATAATACCTTGGTTACAAAATCCGATTCTAACTCAATTACAATGAAAATTGCTACAAATGCAAGTACAGTTGTAGAAATGAATATTCCTCTTGTATCTATTGATAATTCTACAGTTATTACTCACGATGTTTCTAAGGCGGGAAAGGGTGCTGAAGAAGTTAAATTTGATGATAAAACTGTAGGATATATTAAAATTACATCTTTTTCATACAAAACTGATGCTGAATTTGAAAAGGCTATGAATTCCCTTTTAAAACAGGGTTGCACAAAGCTTATTTTAGATTTAAGAGGTAACACAGGAGGATATGTTGAGCCGGCAATTAAAATTGCTCAAATGATAGTTCCTCAAGGTCTTATTATAACAGCAAGAGATAAAAACGGCAACGGAGAAAATTATGTTTCAAACCTTAAAGTTACTCCATTTAAAAAGTATGCTGTTTTAGTTGATTCTTCTACTGCCTCT